>JAKEEV010000473.1 GCA_022616395.1 Planctomycetia bacterium
CGCGATTCGTTCAAGTAACACGGAACGCAGTTCGGAATCCGTCATCGTTTCAACCCGGAGGCCAGGTCATGTCTCGACCGCCGAGCAGGTGCAAGTGCAAGTGCGGAACTGTCTGCCCGGCTTGCTCACGGCAGTTAATCACAAGCCGGTAGCCACTCGCGACGCCCAGCTCCTTCGCCAACTTGATCGCGACCAAATGGAGATGACCGAGCAGCGATTGGTCCTCCGCGGTGAGTTCGTCATGCGTGCGGATCACCTTTTTGGGGATGATGAGGACGTGTGTGGGAGCTTGCGGGTTGATGTCGTGGAATGCAAGGCACAAATCGTCTTCGTAAGCGATCTTCGCCGGGATCGTCTTGTTGATGATCTTCAGGAAGAGGTTATCGGCCATCATGTCGTGTTCCTCCGGGTGAGGGATATGGTTAGGATATTCGCGATAACCTAACCCCCCAACCCCCGATTTGTGAGCGTCGCGGCGTAAGCCCGACGGTTTCTGTTCGTCGCGGCGTAAGCCCGACGGTTTCTGCTCACAAACGTTGGGCTTACGCCGCGACGCTCACAAACGTTGGGGTTCGATCTCTTCAGCGAGCAAACATATGCCCTGGGTTGTGGGAATCGACGAAGCGGGTTACGGGCCGAATCTCGGTCCGCTCGTGCAAGCTGCGGTCGCGCTGAAGTTGCCAGCGAGCGACCCCGCCGGTTGGGAGACTCTCAAGCCCGCTGTGCGCCGATGCCGCGAGAAGGCCGATGGCCGGTTGCTCATCGACGACTCGAAGAAGGTCTACACTCGCGGCGGACTCGAAGCTCTTGAACGCGGAGTCACACCGCTAATCCCGTGGTCTGCGGACATGAAGGAGTTAATTCGCAAAGTCTGCTCGCCCGCGTGCGGTTCCGAATTGGCAGCCGAAGCCTGGTACGATCCGGACCAACGATTGCCGCTTACGCTCGACCGCCTCGCATTGGAAGACGAATGGAAGCAGCGAGAGATTCCGCCTTACCCCGAAGGTGGTCGCTTCACCGTGACCGAGGTCGTGTCGGTCGTTCCAACTCCGCGATTCAACCGCATCGTGGATGAATTCGGCTCGAAGGCGACCGTGTTGAGTCGCGGGTTGATCGAGTTAATCACCGAGTTGACGACGGACGAACTTCGCAAGGGTGACGAACCGCTCGTCTTTCTCTGCGACAAGCAAGGTGGGCGCAATTACTACGCCGCTCTTGTGCAGGAAGCGTTCCCCGATGGCTGGGTCGTGACCGAGAAGGAATCCGCCGAGGAGAGCCGCTATCGCGTGGAGAACTTACCGCGCGCGGTGACTATTTCATTCCGCCCGCGTGCGGATGGCGATAGCGTTTCGGTAGCTCTGGCGTCGATGCTCTGCAAGTACCTTCGCGAACTCTGTATGAGGCAGTTCAACCGCTTCTGGGAAACTCACGTTCCCGGCATCAAGCCCACCGCAGGCTATCCCGTGGATGCGAAACGCTTTTACGATGAGATTCAACACGCGATGACGAAACTGGGACTGACGGCCGATCAGGTCTGGCGGAAAAAGTAGGTGCCGCCTGCCGGGCGGCACTGTTTTCATCGTAGTCATCACGCTCCGCGTGATGTCAGAGCAAAGAGAAACGCACATCACGCGGAGCGTGATGACGACGATCACGAACCGCGAGCGAATTCTTCATGAGCGACGAAGCCGCCCTTTTGCGCGCCATCTGCGAGCATCCAGACGAGGACACGCCGCGTTTGGCGTATGCCGACTGGCTCGACGAGAACCGTCCCGCCAAGCCCATCAAACCCGCCAAGTCCGCGAAACGCGCGCGGAAGAAGAGCGCGGTCGCTCAGTCGCCGAACCCGCGAGCCGAGTTCATTCGTCAGCAAATCGAACTCGCGGGGCTGAAAGAAGATTCGCCGCGCCGAAGGGAGGTCGCGTTCCGCTGTCGACAATTGCTCGACGCGCACGAAGAAGAATGGCTCGATCCGCGCGACCGGTTTGCTTGGGACTGGGCGTGGTCGCGCGGATTCGTCGAGATGTTCACCACACACCCATACGATCTGGCGGATGGAGACACAGAACTGTTTGAAACATACCCATTCCGCCGACTGTGTGTGAGGGAACTGGCGAACCACGTCAAAGATCTGGAGATGATCCCCGCGAACAACAAACTCAGGGCGCTCGACCTGATTGGCAGCAACCTGGACACCAATCAGTTGAAGAAGTTCGCGAAGATGAAACACCTGCCGCACCTTCGCGAACTCGGATTGATGTTCAACGCCCTCCGCGACTCCGCGGTGAAAGTTCTGTGCGGCGAAGCGTTCTTTCAGAAACTCGAACTCATTCGA
>JAKEEV010000474.1 GCA_022616395.1 Planctomycetia bacterium
CTTCGTGCGTGTACACTATCCAAAAACGCCGGAAACACCCAACTGAGACGCGCTTACGCCAACGATACTGAACACCCTGAAAGCCCTGCCCCGAAGGGGTTGTATCCCAAAGCCAGGGTCGCGCAAGCGCACCCTGGGAAACGCGCCGGGCGCCCGGTATAATGAAGGTTCCCCGCCGCGAATGAGTTGCCGGTGCCGTCCATGCGCTTTCTCCTGATGCCGATTCGGACCAACAAGCAGGGCGTACAGATCAACGTCGGCAAGGACGGCGACGAGTACAACGCCATTGTCAATACGATGACAATGCACCCCGACGACATGAAGGAACTGGGCATCGCCAGCGGCGCAACCGTTCGCGTGCGAACGGAAGTTGGCGAAGCGGAGTTTCAGTGCAAGGAAGCGAACGTGCCGCGCGGGATGCTCTTCGTGCCGTATGGCCCACCGACGTGTCAACTCTACGGCGGCGACACTGACGGAACTGGAATGCCCACCTCGAAGGGCTGGGATGTGGAGGTTGAGCCGGTGTAGCGGAGGCAATCATGTTTGCCGAAGGCCAACGAGTGGAGATTACTGACGGGCCTTTCATCGAGCAGACCGGCGTGGTGGTTTCCCACGAGGAGGCAGAACGGCAGTTTCCTGGCACCGCAGCGAATGCCATTCCACCGAATGTCGTGTTAGTCGTCGTCATTTTCTGGGGCCGCGGGGTTCTGCTGCAACTCACTCCCAATCAGATACGGGCGACCGAAGGAGCCGAACAACGAGAATGAACACCAACGACAAACCCACTGACGTGCAGGAACTCGCCGCGGCTCAGCCCATCGAAACCACCGAACCGCCGTGGGAAGAGATCGAGACCGGGCGGTTCATGCCCAGGCGCATTCGCGGGAGCTTCCGCGGCCGTGCGCTGGGGTGAGCGTTTACCGCTCCGCCCAGTTCGGGCGATCAGCAGACGGATTCCGAACGCTAACCGGCGAGTCGGGGTTGTGGATCCGGTCCTGAACGAGCCGGAAGCGTAAGCGACGGTCAACGTTCACCCGTCGCTTACGCTTCCGGCTCGTCAACCAACGCGAGTTGTACCCGATGTCAACTTCAGTGATGCCGGAAGGCGCTAAACACGAACTCACCGTCGTCAAGCACGCGACCTGCACCTTTTGCGGGTGCGTCTGCGACGATATCGAGCTTCACGCCAATTCAGAGCGCATCGTCGAGACGAAGCGAGCGTGCATCCTCGGCGAAGCGTGGTTCAAGAACCACACCGCCGAGCGGCTCTATCCCGACGCGCTCATTGACGGCAAGGAAGCAACCGTTGACGAAGCGGTGGAAGCCGCGGCGGACATTCTGCACAAGGCGAACATGCCGCTTGTGTACGGCCTGAGCAACACCACATGCGAAGCGCAGCGACAAGCGGTGTGGCTTGCGGAGCTGGTCGGCGGCGTGATCGACAGCCACACATCGCTTTGACACGGCCCAACGGAAATCGCCGCCCAGTTGGGCGGTAAGGTGTCTTGCACGTTGGGCGAAGTGAAGAATCGGGCAGACTTCATCATCTACTGGGGCGGCAACCCCGCCGAATGCCACCCGAGGCACTTCACGAAGTACACGCTGACGCAGAAGGGGAAGTTCCTGCCGCGCGGCCGCAAGGATCGCACGATGGTGCTGGTGGACATCCGCGAGACGATGAGCGCGAAGGCCGCGGACATCTTCCTGCAAGTGCGGCCGGGCAAAGACTTCGAGATGCTCACGATTCTCCGCGCTCTGGTGAAGAATCAGAAAGTGAGCGCGGAAGCCGTGGCGGACACGGGGCTGACGCTCGAACAGCTTCAGGATTTGGTTGACCGGATGAAGAAGGCGAAGTTCGGCGTGCTGTTCTTCGGGATGGGTTTGTCGATGACGCGCGGCAAGCACATGAATAGCGCCGCGGCTCTGACACTTGCAGCGGAGATGAACGCGTTCACGAAGTTCGTCGCGATGCCGATGCGCGGACACGGCAACGTCACCGGCGCGGACGTGGTACTTCGCTACACAACGGGCTATCCGTTCGGCATCAGCCTGACGCGCGGTTACCCGCGATTCAACCCCGGCGAGTATTCCACCATCGACCTTCTTGTTCGTGGCGACAACGACGCGACGCTCGTGATCGGCGCCGACCCCGGCGCAACGATGCCGAAGCCCGCAATCGAACACCTGAAGCGCACGCCAACAATCGTTCTTGACCCGAAGGTGACGCACACGAGCCGGCTAGCTCGCGTCCACATCACCACGGCCGTGACCGGCGTGAGCGCCCCGGGCACCGCGTACCGCATGGACGAAGTACCGCTGCCGCTTCGCCCCGCGCTGAAGTCGCCTTACCCGACCGACGAAGACGTGCTCAAACGCATCATCGCCGCCGTGCAGAAGAAACCCGCGTGGTATCCGGAGACGAGGAACCAAGCGCAGATCGCGTAGCTACGGAGAACTAACTAATGAGAGGGAGCGAGATCACGATTTGCAATGCGGTCATCATCGTGCTTCAGATCAGACGGGAGCCAATGACGATCCGCGACATCACAACTGCCATTGAACGTGCCAATCTCTACGAGTTCGATACGTCCGACCCCAAAAGGCACAGCGCGGTAGTCGGCAATGAGATTCGAACACATTGCGAGGAAGTCCCACGGTCACGGAAATACGAGCCGCTGTTTCGACAGGTGGATGGGGACAGATACGAATTGATTGAAGATCCGCACACCGAAAGTCGTTCAGTAAACGCGAAACAACCTAACTCAGAACCACAAGAAACTCTAAACGCCTCCGATCTTGCAGAGCCAGCTCAACGACAACAGACCACGACTTATCGCATTCTTCGTGACACCGATAAGGCGAACCGCGTCAAAGCACTCCACAACTACGAATGCCAAATCTGCGGGCACACGATTCACTTGCCTGACGGTACGCGGAAGCGCATCACATTCGCCCGCTCGGGAAGCCCCACGACGGCCCCGACACGATGGGCAACATCGTGTGCGTCTGCCCGAATCACCACGCCGAGTTGGACTACGGAGCCCGTCCATTGTCAACCAAGGATCTCGGAACAGTTCCAGGACATTCGATCGACGAAGAGTACATCTGCTACCACAACGAGGTCATCTGCAGGCAGGCGTCGGAAACTTGCGGATGAAGTGCCTTCAGCCCGAAGGGCTGGGACAACATAGCCTGGGGCAAC
>JAKEEV010000475.1 GCA_022616395.1 Planctomycetia bacterium
CTCGGTCAGTTGTGAACCGGAGAACACAGCGGGCAACGCTGCGGTTGTGGCCGAGGTGCTTGCGGCCATTCAACGCGATGGAATTACAAACGAGGAACTGCATCAGGCCAAGAGCAAGATTCTCTCGCGCGTGGTGCGCGGAAGTGAACGGCCGATGGGCCGCATGCGCGCGATCGCGGCCGCGTGGACTTACACCGGCGAATACCGAGACGTGGACACCGAGCTTGCGAACTTCGACGCGGTCACTCAGGCGGACATTCGCGCTTACCTGGACCGCTACCCCATCGACCGCAGCACCGTCGTCACCTTCGGCCCGCTGAAGGAGTTGAACGGCGTGGTGGGGAAAGAGGTGTGAGAGCCGAGTCAAGCTATCGGGTTCAAGCCGACACCGTTTCAACGATTCTCCAATCGAATGTTGGCGCGGCTTGTTTGAGTCGCGTGACTGCATCTTCAGCTTGTTGTTCTGTTGCAAAACGCAGTGTGGGCAACGGCTGTTGACGGAGGACAGAAGCACCTTCGGCAAGCAGAGCCTGGCGCGCCTGCTGAATCAGTTCATCCTTGAGGCCAAGCCACTTGAACGGCTTCACCTCATAAGGGAGCAGTCCCATCTCTACAGCTTCGGGAACGGTCGCTGGGATCGTCACTGCGATAGACTTCTCGTACTCTTCCCCTTTGACAGCGGTGAATGCGTCTCTGACGATCGCGGTACGCGCCTCGGGCCGGCACTCGTCCCAGCGATCCCAAATCACATAGACGTGTCGAAGCCCCCCGCGGCTCATGTTGCGAACCTCGATCAGCGGTTGGCCGCTATCTCGTGGGGAACGCAACTCGCGGATCAACTCCGCGAGCAGTCCCTGATCGTTTTCCGTGCGTACGTCCATCGTCTTCTCGACGAATGGCATGGCTCACCTCATATCGTGTATCGGTGATTCACCAGCCACTCACACGAACCTGCCACACGGTCGAGTTCATGCTGGTAGGCAGTGTTCTTGTGGTAGCGGATAGTTTCGGTCCATCGATCGTCGATTACTGTCACCTGAGCCGTGAGCGTCATCCCGAACCCGGCTTCAGCATACACCAGACTCCGTGATGCTCGGTAGGCCACGATCAGATTTACCCAGGCACTGAGGTCATGGAAGTTCCGGGTGCCGGGTAAGCCGAGAGTTCTTGACATCGAGGCTGAACTTTCTCCCACAGCTGCGCGAAGGGCAACAACGTCAATCGGGTCTGCGTCCCCGTAACCAACGAGGCGAAAGTAGGCAGCTTTCAGGAGCATCTCCACGACGTAGCCGTACAGGTAGATGGCGGCAGTTCGCCGACGGGCAGTCACAATCGCGGCTGCATCCGCGTACCGCTCGGTTGCCGCGAGATCAAACTCCCGGATGCACTCGGTGGCGAATCGTTCTGGCAGGAGACGAGGCACGATGTCACTTCTCTACCTTTAACAGCACCGATTTGGCCGCGTGTTCGTTGTTCGTCCCTTCACGTTTCGCCAGGAGCACGATCGGGTGTTCCATCGGCTTGACCCACGGCTCGGCATACAGGACCACTTCGCGGCTCGTCTCGCGTTCGGTGATGAGGATGCCGTTTAAGCCCACGTTGAGTACGCGAACGCCGTGAGGCAGTCCCTTCACTTCCACCGGCACACGCCCGGTGAACTTCCCCTGACGAACAATGTCCACCGTGAAGCGAGTTTCCTTCCCCGGCACGATGGTGATGGTCTGCACGCGCACGGTCGTGACGATGTCTCCGCCCGCGATCTTCTTGGGCAGTGTGCCGGTCACTTCGCGCTTCACTTGCTTTCCGTCGATGGTTGCTGACGCCACGAGCTTGAACTGCGGCTTGTCGGGGATCATCGCATCGGGAGCCGTGAAGAGAGCGAAAGTCGTTGCTGTTTGACCCGCTTCGATGAACGTCGGCGGAGCGCTGAACCCTTCGGGCAACCCTTCGAGCTTCACATTCACCGGGCCATCGAAGCCGTCGAGTCGGTTGACGGTGACACTCACGGGAATCGCTCCCCCTTTCCACATACTCACCGGCGGAGCGCTCAAGCTCACGGTGTAGTCGGGTGTCGGCGGTCGGACGGTCACACGGAACGAGTGAGCGGGGCCAAACGATCCACGCGCATCAGTGACGCGAACTTGATAACTGCCATCCGCGGGCACATCGAAGAACAGCCGGCTGTCCTTGCCGTAACCAGCTCCTCCGTCGTCGTTGCGATGATTGAGTGTGAACAGAGGAAATCCGTTAGGCGGGAACGTTTTGCCCGGCGGGTGGAGTTCCACCTTGTACATCGGCTCGCCCTGACTGTGGTGCGTTGGTGTCGTGCCGAGGAAGCCGAGTCGTTGACCGGCAACCTGATAGAACTGGCAATCATCGTCCGGCCCGCGTGGAAGCGCGAGAATTCGCATCAGGTCGCCATTCACATACAGGTAATCGTCGATGGCCAGTTCGTTCCAGGCGTCGAGGCGAATACCGGGGCTTCGCGAATCGTGATCGCGGAAGGTGACGCTTGTCTTCGCGGTGCAGCGAAGCACAGCAAGCGGAAGTGGCTTACCTGCCGCATCGAGAATCTCAATCACTGGATCAACCGGTGACCCCGCGCGGCTGGCAAGCACCTCGACGACCAGACGCTGACCTTTCTTTGCAGTGAAGTGTGCGGTCTGAGTATCGTTGGGCTTCGTCAAGATGCCATCCGCCGAACCGGGCACGCGAATATCGGCCCCCGCGATTGGGTCCATGACCACCGAGGGGAATTCCGAAACGACAACCGAAGGCGAACCGAGCGCCTTCGCGAGATCACCCGCCAGAGGCACCGGCACACGCGAGCCTGGAACTGCGTCGGCGGGAACAGTTACCTTCACTGTAACGCTCGTTGATTCGGGAGCGAGATTGACTCCCTTGATGTGAACCGTGGACATGCGCCCGCGCTGAGCCGCGAGCGGAAACACACCCGTGATGACGGGAACTTCTCCGAGATGGAGCCTGTACGAAAAGTCCGCACCACCTCGGAACTCGCGGTCACGAATGCCCATGGCGAACGTTCCCGGAGTTCGTACCACGAAGCCGAGCGAAGTGCCACCTTCAGCCAGCACGGTTCCGTTCTCATCCGTCAGCACCAGTACCGGGTCAAGTTTCGATCTGACTTCCGAGGCAATGACCTCAGCGCCGATCTGGTCGCCGATCTTCGCTTCAAAGCGGAAGTAGTCCACATCTCCGGGTCGATCCACGACACCGGTGATTGTGGTGGAGGGCTTCACGATCATCGCGGTGCGGGCGGAGTCGGTCGCTCCGACTTCCGCAACCGAGGGGAATCGGTCCACCGCCAGCACCACTGGCGCGGACTTCCCCGCTTCTCCTTCAAACGTGAGCTGAACAAGTCCCAGCGGAACTTTGCTTCCGATGGTCACGTCCAGTTGGAGCTTGGTCGGGTTCTGCAAGGCAGAATCGAATTTCACTTTCACATCGGGTGAATTGGTCGTGACTCGCTGTACTTGATCGAGACTCGTCCCACTGACGGTGACACGTGTTGTTTTTCCGCGCACTCCTCCGTTGGGAGTCAGCTTCTCGGGCTTCGGAGGAACGGGCTTCTCGGGAAGCGGCTGCGCGGTGACTTTGCCCGTTGCGGGATCAAGGAGTACGCCGAC
>JAKEEV010000476.1 GCA_022616395.1 Planctomycetia bacterium
CCGGAATGCTGTCGGAACCGACATCAATGTCGAGACATTGAAGTTTCGGCCATTTCTTTTCCAGAAACATCTTGATGTTACCGACGCCTCGTAAGGAAACGAGATTGGGAAAGTGACAGTTCGAGTAATTCGCCAGCAGCCCCGACAGGTGTTTCAGTTTCGAGAAGTTAATGCTTGGGCCACTTGTTGGTTCGTCTCCCCACCCATCACGAACTTCGACATGGAGCGATTCCAACTCCGAGCAGACCGGCTTCTTGAGGATCGTGAAAAGAGAGTCGTCAAGGTCGTAAGAGGCGTAAACCCGAAGCGTTTTGAGTTTTTTCGTGGAGCCTTCCAACAGTTGGAGATCGCCACCGGTAAGGGTGACTCGTTCCAGTGTGGGACATAATTTGAGTGGGTTTTGTTCGTAGGAAGCCGCAATGACGCCCTCACCACCACATTCGTGATCGTCCCAATCGACCGCGACTTCGACCTGTTTCAGCTTGTGCGGTTTCAGGTGCGTCAACAAAGACCCCATTGTTGGCCCAGCCCAAAACCGATCGCCGTTGCGATAGAAATCGGAATCGTCATCGGTATGCCAGACGAAGCGTTCCAGCGGTGACTTCTTGTTGGGGATGGCGTTTTTCGGCAAATAATCGGGCAGTCCACTCCACGAACGCGACTCACCGTAATCGTCTTCTTGATCGCTGTTGCTCTCGACGAAAACTCCCAGATTGTAAAACGCATCCGTGGAAAGGAAGAAGTTTCGGAGCTTGGGAAGATCGAATTGCGGAATCACACCGGCTTCGAGGCAAGCCGCGTTAACGTTTGGAAGACTCAGCGTCTCCAAGTCTTTGAACCAACCTTTGGGGCCGAGTATCTCAAGCAACTTCGCTGGAGTGGGGGAGCTGTCCGATCCATATCCGTTGAAATACTCAAGCCATTTGAGTTTCGTGAACCCTTTGAATTTCTCGATCAGTTTGCTCCCCGTGCGAAGTGCGAGCAGTGGAATGAGATCAAAACCCGAAGTGTCGATCTTTTCGGCAAAGTTGGTATTGATCGATTCAATAAATCCCCGCTGGAAAGCGATCTTGCACTTCTTGGTCGGGAGATAATCGAAGAAACGGTGCTTCCCCTTCTTGGTGAACACCCCGCAACGGCGCATCCTCGCGGTCTTTTCGGTGTACCCCTCGTCGGTCGGGTCCATGCGCGCTAGCTCAATCTGCAAACGGATGAACTCCGCGCGTGCGGGCTGCTTGTGTTCGTCGAGCCAATCGGCAAACACAAGTCGGGGAGTATCGTCGCCGGGGTTCCCGGCAATCGCCCGCAGAAAGGGGAGCATTTCATCCATACGTTGACCTCACGATACCGACGAGCTTCGCCGGTCGGAAACATACCTGCATGCCACTCGTGTACCCCATCGCGAAGTCACGCCACTTTTTGGTGGTGAATGGGTGGGGAATTTGGCTCGGGAGCAAGGGCGGTTCCTCGCCGCGCGAGGTATGAGGGCAATGGCAGCTCGGCCGCGTTTGAAATGACTCTACCTCCACCGTTGCCGGTTGACAACACATCGTTCCCGTCTGCCGAAGAGCCTCGGGTGATCCTTTCCACCCTCCCCCAGACTGCCGCGAGAGGACGCGAATCGCGTGACACTCCTGTTGCGCTCCGGTCGCCCTCCTGATTCCGCTTGCCGTTAGACTCCATTCGCCGATAGCATGCGATGATGACCTCTCAGAGCGTCTAAGAGTTAGTCCGGGCATTTCGCCAATCGGTTGCGGGTCGATTATCGTCGTATTGGTAGGAGGCTATGGCCAAACCCGGCGCGCCCCCGATCGTGCGGCCGACCGCGGGCACGGATCCCGCCCCGGTCCCGCAACCCACCGCTCCGGTTCGGCCGGAGGATCGGCCCGGTGACGATGCGCTTGTCGCCACCTTCAACCAGGTCCGCGACGAACTGGTCAGCACCCTCCTCTACCTTCTCGGTAACGCCGACGACGCCCAGGATGCGGCCCAGGAAGCGTTCCTGAAGTGCTGGCGGGCACGCGCTTCTGTGCCCGACGTTCAGAACCTCCGAGCCTGGATCTTCCGCGTCGGACTCAACGCCGCCAAGGACTACCAGCGCTCCGCCTGGAACCGCAAGAGCCGCCCGCTCCCGGAGGACGACGTGATGCTCCCCACGCGGGACGATTCGCCAGGACAAACGGTCGAGGACCAGGAAGCTCTCGACCGACTTCGACAGGCAATCACCCTGTTGCGGCAAGACGAAAAGGAAGTGTTCTTGCTGAGGCAAAACGGCGATCTCACTTACGAACAGATCGCCGAGATCCGAAACGCTCCGGTTGGCACCGTGAAAACGCAAATGCGCACCGCGCTCATCAAGCTCCGCAAAGTGCTTAACCCCACCGGAGCCAACGAGGATGAGTCATGTTCGTGAGTCAACTGCGCGTTGTGGCACTGGGAGGCTTCCTCCTCGCGGGTCTGGTGGCGACTGGATCAGCCGCGCCGGTGCCTCCTGAACGTCTGAAGGCCGAGAAGGAACTCGCGGTGGTCGCGGAGAAGTTGCACGGAAGTTGGGGAGGCGGGCCGTGCGTGGGAGTTATCACCTTCCGCGCGAACCGGACCTATGAGTGGACCGGCATCGGACCGGCCGGAGAACGCGACGAGGGCGGTTGGGGGCTTATCGGTGATCCCGCCAAACCGACTCTCGTGATGAAGTGCAAGACCTCGGACGATCCGAAACGCGCGGGAAAGACCACGGAGTGGAAGTTTGCCTGGTTGAACGAAGAGAATGTCGCGCTGGTGAACACGGACAAAGCAGCGTTGACGTCTTTTGCGCGGGTGAAGAAGGAGTCGCCCGCCCCCTAATCGCCCCACGGAAGAGGGATTCCAACAGAACCTTCCCGGCTCGCCCGGCCGCAGGAAGGAGACGAGACGATGAACTGCCAACACTGCCAACCCCTGTTGCTCGACCACCTCTACGGGTTGCTCGACGCTCCCGAATCCGCGGCCGTTGACGCTCACCTTGCGTCATGCGCTTCGTGTGCTGCTGCGCGTACGGAAACCGCGCGCGTGCAGGGACTCATTGCGCGCGCGGCCAAGAGCGCGTTCCCCAACGTGCGCTTTGAAGCGCCACCCCAACCCGCACAGCCCGCGAAACCCGCCCGCACTCCCGCGCCAGTCGCGGGACCAAACGTGCTGCCGTTCCCGGCGAACCCCGGACGCCAGTCCGGGGGTAAAAGGCGCTCGGTCCGCATTGGCACAATCATTCCGTGGGCGGTTGCCGCAGCGGTTCTCATTGCCATTCCCGGAACTGTCATTCCAGTTGTTGGCATGTTCCGCCACGCGGAATCCACCCAGCGCGACGCGGTGGCCGCCAACCGTGAAGCAGATTCTGCAACGCAAGCGGTCGAGACAGTTAAACTGAAGCGCGAAACACGCCTCAGCGATGCGCAGATGCGACTCACGGCCGCGGAGCAGACTCAGAACGCGCTTCTCAACAAGTGGCTCGACGAACAGAAGTCCACGATGCAAGCGACCGCGAATCGCAAGCTCAGAGTCGATGTGCTGAAGCCCGCCAGCATCCAGCCTGGAGCACCTAACGAGTTCCTCCTGGTTGTCAACGACCAACGCGACCGGTGGGAGAGCCGCGGAACCAAGATGGTCGCGGAAGTTCACGCCATCGGAGCCACCGATGCCGTCCTGTTCTCGCAGACCCTCGACCACCAGAAGGCCGGCGACAAGCACGCTCTTCGTCTGCCCGCCGACGTGTGGGCGAAGGTGAAGCCGAACACCGAACTGTATCTGGTCGTCGCGGAGGAAGACGTCCGAACCGGCACGCGCACCGAACTGCTCGACAAGATCCGGCTCGCCGGTCCCGTTTACACAACGCTCCTGGTCACCGATAAGCCCACCTATCGCCCCGGCGACCGGCTGTTCTTCCGCTCGCTGACGCTTGATCGCGTCACGTTCCGTCCGCCAGCGCGCGAACAAATTCTCAAGTACGAACTCATCTCCACGGCAACCGGTCGACCGGTCAGCGGAGTGAGCGTCACCGGTACGACGGACCTTGTTCGCGTTGTCGATGGGCGTGTCGAGTCGGTGCGAACGGCCGATGGTCAACCGATTCGAGGAGTCGGGTGCGGCGAATTCGTGCTCCCGGCTGATCTCGCGGATGGCGACTACATCCTGACACTCTCCGAACTGCGCCATCCCGGCGGATTCCCCATCACCGTGCCCGCTCCAGTCACGCGGCTGGTGAAAGTGCGCGCTGGAGCCATCGACACTTACCGCAAGCAGATCGGCTTCGCGGCGGCTTCGTACACGGGTGGCGAGACAGTCGATGCGTGGGCCGAATTGAAGTTTCAAGGGAAGCCCGTCACGGGCGCAACAGTCGCCGGAGTGGTCGTTGAAGCCGACGGGACGCCGGTGACTGATGTCAAGGTGACGGAGCCGACCGACGCGGATGGCCGCGCGCGCCTTCGCTTCACCTTGCCTGCCGACGTGACCGATGGCGATGTGCGATTGAAAGTCACCTTCCGCACTCCTGGCGGCGAGGAAGAAGTCGCGGATCGCGTGCCGGTCATCGGCAGTCGGCTCATCGTCGAGTTCTTCCCCGAATGTGGCGACAAACTCGTTGCAGGTGTGCCGTGCAAGGTCTACGTCCGTGCCACAACGCCCGCCGGCCAACCAGTAGACATTCGCGGAATCATCACCGATGGCCGCGAGACTCTCGCCGTAGTCAAAACTCTTCGTGACGACAACCAGCCGGGAGCTAATCGCGGGCTGGCTTCGTTTACTTACACACCCAAGCTCGGCACGCGAGTCTGGTTGAAGCTCCAGTCACCCGCGGGTGTCTCCGCTCCGATCATGACGGAAGCTCAGATTCCCTCGGCGGCCGTTGGGCTTTTCGGAGGAGCCGGGGCTGTTGCGTTTCGTACCGGCTTCCCGCTTCCGATGCCCGCGGCCGAAGGACTGGTGATGACGGTGCCCGATGTGGTCACTTCGCCCGGTCAGGCGATTCGCGTTCACCTGCACTCGGTTGGTCAACCGCGAACGATTGTCGTCGGTGCCTACATCCGCGGTCGATTGAGTGACACGCAGAAGATCACCGTCGAGCCGGGTCAGGTTGCCGAAGTGCGATTGATGGCCAATCTCGATCCAAGCATCAGCGGTCGAGGAGGAGTGGTGCGCATCACCGCGTTCGAGGAGATTGGCGGAGGAGAAGGCGAGGCGAAGGCCGAATTCAAGCCGGTCGCCGAACGCCTCGTGTTCCGCAAACCGGGCGAGTTGCTCAACCTCACGGGGAACGTTTCCTCCACGGAGGGCATGCTCGGTGCGCAGATGGCGCCCAATCAGCCACCCGCGAACTTTACCGGCTTCCCCGCTGGTTCGGCAATGAATCTCAACATCCGCGCGACCGACGAGAAGGGGAACCCGGTCGCCGCGATTCTGTGGGCCGCGGCAGTGAACTATGGCCTTGCACCCGGCCCGAAGGATCGGCTGATGCCGACTCACTTCTTGCTTGCTGGCGAAGTGAAGAACCCCGACGACCTGGAGTTCGCCGACTTCCTGTTGACCAACGACCCGAAAGAGGCGGAAACCGCCGCCAAGGCGCTCGACCTGGTGCTTGCCACTCAGGGCTGGAGACGGTTCGCCGAACAGGGGCAGCCCGCGAACCCCGGCGTCAAGCCGTACCCCGTGAATCTCCCCAACCCGGACATGACTCAGTTCTACTTGAACAACGGTCAATACCTGGTGTCGGCGGAGTCGCCTCACGCCCGCGATCAGCGCCGACTCTACGAGACTTACGCCCCGCGATACGAGGCGGCCGTCAATGCGGTCAAGACGGCCAAACTCGGACTGGAAGCGGTTCAAGATGACAAAACTGACACCCTCACGGCTCTGGAACTGGGTGTGCTCGCGGACAACGCCCGCCGAAGTGCAGACGAAAAGACCGCAAGTGCCGGCATCGCTCGCGAACCCGTGCAGCAGTTCCGAGCCAACGTCTGGTACGGAATCGCGGGCTTGGCGGCGCTGGCTGTGTGTTGCGCGGTCGTATCGCTTGCTCGACCGACCGGTCGATTGCCGATGGGAGTGAGCGCCTGCGGTTCGTTCGGACTGGCGGTCTTCCTCGTCGTGGCGGCCGGCTGGGGCGAAGAAGCGAAAGCATCCGGAGTTGCCCAAAACGCATCGCCTGCTCTCGCCGAACAAGAATCGGCCCATTCAGCGCCCCTGGCGCCCGTGGCTCCTGCCCCGCGTGAAGGCAAGAACGCGGATTCGGCAACCGACAAGGCGACCCTGGGACCGGGGATGAACTTCGCGCCTCCCGGCGGCCCGAAGCTCAAGGGCATCGGCCCGAAAAGCCCTCCGACGGGAGGTGGTATGGGTGGGTTTCACGCTCCTGGGCCATTCCCGCCTTCGCTTCCGCCGGGCTATGGCTTTGGCAAGCCATTCCCCGCCACGCCCGGCCCAATCTACCCCGGCGGAATGCCGCTCGTCGGTCCGGTCAAACCCGTTAGCCCAGAACCGCCAAGTCCTCATCCGCTCCCTCCGCCCGCGCCAGTGGGGATCGAAATGAAGAAGACAGG
>JAKEEV010000477.1 GCA_022616395.1 Planctomycetia bacterium
CTAATTACTTCCCGCAGTACGTCAGTTTGATACACGCGAAGAGGCAAGTGCAATGAAACTCCCGCCGTTGACCGTAACACTCACATTCGGCTAATGTGAACGCCGGAGGTTTCTCAACATGACAATCACATTGCCCGACGAGATGAGAGACGAACTGGAGCGCAAGGCAAAGGCCGCGGGCTTCGCTTCGGTTTCGGAGTACGTCTGGTGGCTCGTTCGCAGTGACACGGTGGCAGACGTGGAGCCGACTCCTGAAGATTTGGGCTTTGCCAGTCAAGCGGAACTGGAGGCGAAGCTACTGGCGTCGATCAACAGCGGTCCACCCATTCGAGTCACGCCAGAGTTCTGGGATGAGGTGCGTAAAGATGTCGCAACCCGCTCTGGAGGCCCGGCGGACCAGCCATGAGCATCGACTTTCGCCCGCAAGCGCGGCAGGAACTTGTCGATTTGCTCGCCGGTATCCGATCGGCGAACCCACGCGCTGCCAACAACGTTCAGGATGAAGTGCAACACACGTTGGAGTTGCTCGAAGCCAACCCGCTTTCAGGTCCGCGTCTGCGGGTGACAAATCCGACCCTCGGTGAGTTAAGATTCGCGACGGTGCGTCACTATCCTCAGTTTGTCATTCTCTATCTACCAACAGCGGACGGAATCGAAGTTCTTCACATTGTCCGCGGCCGACGAAACCTGAGCCGTATCGTCGCTCACGACTGAAGCGATTGCAACCGAAGGGTGGAAACTGCTGCGCGAGTTTGTGGAACAGCGCTTCCAGAGCGGGTAAACTCGTTCCAGCTACTTTCGGAGGAACGCCCGTGCTCATCCGAACCTCTCTTGCGCTCGCTCTCTTCGTCTTCGCTTCTTCCGCACTCGCGCAACCAGAACCCACGGACGCTGCTGGTTTTGTAGTGCGGGGCAACAAGTGGTTCTCGATGGGCGAGTACGACAAGGCAATGAAGGATTATGACGAGGCCATCAAACTCGATCCGAAAAACGTCTTCGCGTTCTATGGTCGGGGATGCTCGTGGACAATGAAGAGGGACTTTGACAAGGCCATCGAAGCTTTCAACGAATGCATCCGGCTCGATCCGAAGTACGCATGGGGATACTGCGACCGCGGGATCGTTTGGCTCAAGACAGGGAAGTACGACAAGGCTCTCGAAGACTTCAACGAAGCGATTCGCCTTGATCCAAAGAACTCTGTCTCGTTCAACGGCAGAGGGTACGCTTGGATTCAGAAGAAGGAGTACGACAAGGCGATCGAGGATCTCACCGAAGCCATCAAACTCAACCCCAAAGACCCAGCAGCCTACCACGACAGAATTGCAGCCTACGGTTTGAAAGGGAAGTGGGACGACGCGATCCGAGATGGTGATGAGGTCGTTCGACTGAAGCCGAAAGAGGACCGGTCCTTCTATAACCGAGGCTATGCCAGGCTTGGCAAAGGCGATTGGAAAGGAGCGCTTGACGATTTTGATGAAGTTGTGCGGCTCAATCCGAAACGCGCCGATGCCCACGGCGCGCGGGCAGAGATTCGAGCGGCGTGCCCGGACGAGAGTTTCCGGGATGCGAAGAAGGCGCTGGAGGATGCCAAGAAAGCCTGTGAGTTGACTGGGTGGAAGGCCCCGAATCCATTGGAGGCGTATGCAATGGCATGCGCCGAGGCCGGGGACTTCGACGAAGCTATCAAGTGGCAGAAGCAGGTGTTGGAATTCAAGGATTATATGGCAGAGCGTGGGCCCGCAGTTCGCAAGCGTCTGGAACTCTACGAAGCCAAGCAACCTTTTCGACTCCCACTCGTAATGACTCCGCCGCGGAAGGACTAACTTCCCATTCACGCCCCCAGGTTCTTGATGAGCTGCTCGGTGATGGTGGCCGTGGTGCCGGTGCCTCCGAGGTCGCGGGTGAGGCCAACGCCCGCCTGAAGTGTCTTCACCACCGCGCGCTCGATCTGAAGAGCCACCGATCCGCGACCGACGTGCTCCATCATCAGCGCTGCGCTTCGGAGTATCGCGATGGGGTTCGCCAAGCCCTTCCCCGCGATGTCCGGAGCGCTTCCGTGAACTGCCTCGAACACCGCATAGCGCGTCCCCAGGTTCGCGCCCGGCACAAGTCCCAATCCGCCCACAAGACCCGCCCCCAGGTCAGAGATCACGTCTCCGAAAAGGTTCTCCATCACCAGCACATCGTACTGAGTCGGGTCCATCGCCAGTTCCAGACAGACGTTGTCGATGGTCTTCTCTTCAAACTGAATGAAAGGATAGTCATCGGCCACAGCGCGAGCGCATTCGAGGAACAGCCCGTCGGAAAGGCGCATCACGTCTGCCTTGTGGCAGAAAGTGACCATGCGGCGGTCGTGCCGACGGGCCAATTCAAACGCGAAGCGCACAATGCGCTCGGCCGCTGGTCGCGTGATGAGCCGAACGCTCTCCACCACGCCGGGAACAACCTGATGCTCCAGACCCGCGTACAGCCCCTCCGTGTTCTCGCGCACAACGATGAGATCGACCTTCTCGTAAGGAGTTTTCACTCCCGGAAGCGTGTTCACCGGTCGCACACTCGCGAACAACTCCAGCCCTTGCCGCAAGCGAACGTTAATCGAGCGATAGCCCTTCCCCACGGGCGTTGTGCATGGACCCTTGAGAGCGACTCGGTATCTGCGAATCATCTCCAGCGTCTCGTCCGGCAACGGTTCTCCGAACTGCTCCGCGGCCACCATGCCCGCCGAAGCCTTCACCCAGTCGATCTTCACTCCGGCCGCGGCAATCACCCGGCACGCGGCTTGCGTGACCTCCGGGCCGATCCCATCGCCTTCGATGAGCACAATCTGCATACTGGCCTCCCGCCAAGAGTGTTCCTCTGTCAGAATGCCGCTGAGTGCCCCAAGCGGCAAGGAGGGCATTTGGCGAACCCCGCCCGCAAGGGCGGTGGATGAACCCGCGACCCTTGCGGGTCGGGTTCGCCTCGACCCACCGCCCTTGTGGGCGGGGTTCGCCAAATGCCCGCTCTTCGCGGAACTCAATTTGGTAAACTAGCTTCTAAGGGACAGCCTGCCACGTACTCCCGTATCAATCGCCCAGTCCCGCGCGACAAAACAAGTTGGAGCCGACGATGGACGCGACCGTTCGGGCCATCTGCCCGCAGTGCAAGACGCCGTTGCGAATCCCCGCGAAGTGGCTCGGGCAAGCGGTGAAATGCAAGAAATGCGGAGCGGTCGTGCGGTCGAAAAAGCCAACCGACGGCCCTTCGCCCGACGACACTGCTCCGTCCACGCCCGTCGCTTCGTCGCCAGTGGTCGTAACCAAGCCGCAGTCAGCGCCTCCGTTACCCGCTGCACCCAATCCGCAGCCCAACGCCTTCGACTTCGACCAGCCCTCAAAAGACGATGACGGGCTGTTCCAGTTGCCCGAAGCCGCTCCACCTGTTCCACAACCCCCGCCGCTGCCTGTTCCCATTCCACAACCCGTTGCGCATCCCCTCCCGCAACCCGCCTACGATGCGAACGGGCAACCGATTCCGCCCGCGTATCCGTATCCCGTACCTCCTGGGTATCCCGCGCCACCCGCGGGGGCATACCCGGTTCCGCCTGGCTATCCGTACGCACCGCCACCCGGTTATCCTTACCCCATTCCGGGTTATCTCCCACCGGGTTACCCGTATCCGGTTCCTCCGGGCTACGCGCCTCCCGACCAAACTGGTTACACACTCCCGCCCGGATACGCTCCTCCTCCGGGTTACTCCTATCCACAACCTGTCCCCGTGCCAGCGCCGGGTCAGGCAACACCGCCAACGCCAGGACAACCACTTCCGGGAGCGCCCAATCCATTACCGCTCCCCGTGGCCCTGCCCATGCCCAACGCGCCTGCGGCACCACTTGAACTGAGCGACGAGTTCAAGGTGAATCCAGCCGACAGTTCCACGCCCGCCGCGCGAGCCGCTCGAGCCAAGTACCAGCGCGGAGGAGGCAAAAGCAAACTGGTGTGGGTGGGTGTTTGCCTCGCGCTGACAGGCGCGCTCGTCGCGGGCGGAATCTTTGGCGGGAAGTTCCTCAGCGAAAAGTTTGGGACCAAGGAACCCGAACCCGAGCAACCGAAAGTCGAAAACACCCCCACCCCCAACACACCCACAAGCGAGAAGAAAGGCGCGATGCCGCGCCGACTGCTGTTCATCTCGATCACGCGCTACATGTATCTGAATCCACTCACCGCGGGCCAGCCGGGAGCGCCAGAGAAGAGCAGGGAGTTCGCCAATGGAATCGCGTGGCACTGGCGCATTCCAAAGGAGAAGGACAATGGGCAGGTGTTCATCCTCTCCGACACCGCACGCGAAACGGCCGACATCCTGCCGATGAAGAACGTTGTGCAAGGAACTTACCAGAAGTTCTTCGAGTCCACCCGCGCCCAGGATCGCATCGTGATCTACTTCGGCGGGCACGCGGTCGAGAAGGAAGGGAAAGCGTACATCGTGCCGATGGAGGGCGAGTTGGAAGGCGAAGGATGGGTGGAAACACTTATCCCGCTCGAACACTTCTACGGCGAACTGGCGAAGGTGAAGGCGACACAGAAAGTCGTGATCTGGGATGTGTGCCGATACAACCCGGAGAAGGGACGAAACCGACCCGGCTCGGAACCGATGACTGAAGCACTCTTCAAGGCTCTGACCAATCCGCCAGCGGGAATCCAGGTGATTACTTCCTGTTCGACAAACGAAAACGCGCTGGAGTTCAATCGCCTGGCACCCGTGGGGGAAGGGCCTTACAACGGAAGTCTGTTTTTGGAGTCGATGAAGTCCGTTGGCGAGAAGAACAAGGTGCCCCTGACGAAATCGCCCGTTCCAGAGGATCCGATCCCCATTACGGAGTGGCATCCGGCCATCGCGAAGCGCGCGGAGGAGATGGTCAAGAGCGCGCGCGGGGATGATATGGCGAAGCAACCGCCTGAGGGGAGTTCGTGGAAGCAAACAGTCGCGCTGGCGGGTTCGCCAGCCGCTGGTAGCACTCCACCCGACCCCAACGAGAAGTTCGCCGCGAAGTTCGACTTCCCCGCGGCACCCAAAGGCGCATCTGTCGAGGAGATCCGTGCCCTCGCGGATGAGTTCTCGTTGCCTCCCATCAAGCCCGACCTGGAAGAGACCAGCCTCAGCGAGTTCGTCTTCACCGCCGATGTGATGAAGGAGTACGCAGCGGACGTTCCTCTTGCCGAGATCCTGAAGAAAGAGAACAAGGAGAAGTACGAGTTCCGCGTCACGGTGATCGAGGCACTGGAGAAGATTCGCGAGAAGTGGAAGACCGGGACCGGCAGAAGCAAGATTCGTAACACGGTTCAAGGGCCAATCGATGCCGCGTTCAAGAGTCAGGTGCAAAACGAACAGGATGACTGGGCCGTGGGCATCACCGAGTTGGAACGTGAACTGTTCAAGCTGGAAATGCTGGCCGATCAGCGCGATGCCCAGCCGAAACGCTGGCAGGCGAACTACGATTTCGCTCTGGCTTCGATCAAGCTGCGGCTGGCTTACATGAACGAATACAACAAACTCCTGGGCAACCTCAGAACCGAGACAGTTCCTTCACTCGATTCCAAACTCGGTCAGGATGGCTATGTCCTGGTCGCCTCCGAGACGCTCAAGAGCGGTAAGTCCGTCAAGGAGATGGCCGAGGAGGCACAAGAATTGTTCGGCAAGATCATCACCACCTACAAGGGCACTCCCTGGGCCATTCAAGCCAAACGCGACAGGTCCGTTGTGATTGGTCTGGCCTGGAAACCCGCTTCGCTCAACGCTCCCAAAACTCCGTGATGGCAAGTGACCGCTGACGGCCGGACCTTCCGGAAGGTCCGGCCGTGTGCGTTTCGTCTCGCCTGTTCGTGAGCCTTTCTCGTTGCCCGACTCAAGCGGTGAGCTTACACTCATCTTCCAGTAACCCACCCCGATGTATTTCCTGTAACCGGAGACTCTCCACATGACTCGTCGGATCACCCGGCGGCAGATGCTCGCCGCGTCCGCTGCCACACTTGGCTATTTCCACCTCGCGCCGGCGTTTTCCAGCGCGCGTGTCTTTCGTGCCAACGAAAAACTGCGGGTCGCGGGCATCGGCGTTGGTGGGAAAGGTTCGGGAGACATCGATCAGGCCAGCAGCCTGATGGAAGTCGTTGCCCTGTGCGACGTGGACGCCGATTATCTGGCCTCGAAGACCAAGAAGTGGCCCTCGGCAAAGGGCTTTAACGACTTCCGTAAGATCTTCGACGACAGCACGCTTCTGAAGAACATCGACGCGTTCACCGTGAGCACGCCCGACCACACCCACGCGCTGCCAAGCATTCTCGCCATGCGCGCGGGCAAGCACGTCTATTGCCAGAAGCCACTGACGCATGATGTGTACGAAGCCCACCTGATGCGCCTTGAAGCGAAGAAGAACAAGGTTTGCACGCAGATGGGCAACCAGGGCACGGCCGCCAACGGATTGCGCAAGGCGGTGGAGTTGATCCGGTCCGGTGTGCTGGGCGACGTGAAGGAAGTTCACGTCTGGACGAATCGCCCGGTGTGGCCGCAGGCGCCTGAAATCATGGAGCGGCCGAAGGAAGACCCCGTGCCGGAGTACCTCAGTTGGGACGAGTGGCTTGGGCCAGCGCCGAAACGCCCCTACTCGCACGGGCGGGTCAACCCGAAGAACCCGAAACGCGGACACTACCATGATTTCGCCTGGCGCGGATTCTGGGACTTCGGCACCGGCGCGATTGGCGATATGGCCTGCCACACAGCGAACATGGCCTTCATGGCGTGCAAACTCGTCCACCCCACGAGCGTCTCTGGCGAAGCTATCGACCTCAACGACGAGACTGGCCCCAGCGGAGCCACCGTGGTCATGGAGTTCCCTGCTCGCGGTAAACTCCCTCCGGTCACCCTCCGTTGGTATGAGGGGAAGAAAGCTGGCAAGAAGTTGACTCCGCCAGCCGACCTGGTCGCGAAGGCCATCGAGCTGGATACCAACGAGAAGCGGAAGAAGTCGCTCTATGCGAGCGGCTCCATCGTGGTCGGCTCGAAGGGAATCGCCTATTCGCCAGACGACTACGGCGCGGAGGTGTTCTTCAGCACCGGAGAGGTTGCCAACAACTCCTCCAAACTCGAAAGCTTCCCGGTCAACAACAAGCACGACCAGGGGCAAAAGAACGAGTGGGTGGAGGCCATCAAGGCCGACAAGCCGGAACTGGCTCTGTCGAACTTCGGGTACGCGAGCCTCTTGACCGCGGCGTTCCTGTTGGGCAACGTGGCTCTGCGCACCAAGAAGTCCTTCAAGTGGGATGGCGAGAAGTGCGCGGCCAACATCAAGGAAGCCGCCCCGTTCATCCGCCGAACCTACCGCAAGGGATGGGATCTGATCGGCTACAACGCGTGACAGGTCGGCCCGCCTCGCCGAGGCGGTTTTCAGAGTAGTCATCACGCTCCGCGTGATGACTCCTCTGAAAACCGTGCCGCTCGGCAAGCGGCACCTACGAACAGACGCCCGCCGATTCTTCGGCGGGCGTCTGTGCTTTCACGCTTTGGCGAAGTGAGTTCAGCGACCACCCGACGGCTTGCCGGGTTCCGTCTGCTTGCCCGGTTCGGGCTTTCCGGGTTTTTCGTCGGGCTTCTCAGGTTTCGGTTCGGGCTTCGGCTCCGCGACCGGGCGATCGGGAACCACCACGCCCGGCACCGCATTGCCCATTCCGCCTGGGAAAATCACGCCCGGAGGACCGATCACGCCCGGTCCGCCAGGACCAGCGGGGAACGGAAACACCGGGTTGCCGGGCGGCGGTTGTGTCGGGCCATCGGCGCTGGGCCGCAGTTTCTCAGCGCGTTCTGGAGTGGTGATGAACAGCACATTGCTCATCCGCACCGTGCCGAGATCGGCCACCTCAGACAGAAGCCGCACCGCCGTCTCCAGAGGCACGTCTTCGAGTTTGAGCGTGACGGCCTTGTTGGCTTTGTCGCCCAAGCGCGGGTCGATGACGATGTTCGCTCCGTTATCGGTGGCCAGTTGCTTGACGGCAGCGCCGAACGCGGTGCCCTCGCAGTCCACGCTGACGCGCTGACGGAGTTGCTTGGTGGTCAATCCCTCCTCGGTGGAAATGTAAAGCCCGTCCTTGGTCAGTCCGAACTTCAGGTTGAACGGCTCCAGAGCCTGCCGCAGTCCGTCCTTGAGCTTCACCTGCTTGAGGTTGACCGTCACGGTCGGCTGGTTCGGGTCAAGGCCGAACTGGAAGACCATCGGGTCGATGGTCACGTTCACCTTGGACTTGTCCTTCAAGTCGGCAATGACATCATTCAGCGACTTCCCCTGGTAGTTCATGTCCCCGACTTCGTTCAGCGCCTTGCGGGCGTTGTCCATGGGGGAGGCATTCTTGGCCGGAGCGGCGGGCGTGGGTGCAGCCGCAAGGGCCAGAGTTGGCGAGACCGCGAACGCGGTCAGCGCGAACAGCCAGCAGATGGTCAAACGCATCGACAGGCTCCTCAGATGTGACGGCTGCGCAATAGACGAGGCAGCCGGAAAGATCACGGGCATCATAACAGACGAGGCAATCCCCGTCCGAGATTGAACCGGATTCCTCAGTTGCTCGATAACTTCAAACGCAGCCTGTGTTAAGCCCGATCTCTGGCCCAAATCCCCGAGCTAGGAGAGTTTCACCCAACAAAGACACCACTGCGTACAGGCGGCGGTGGAGGCGGAGGAACTGGAGGAACCGGTTTGGCTTCCCGGAACTTCTGCAATTCAATCAGTTCCCGCTCCTTCTCCAGTTTCTCGGCAAACATCTCGTTGGCGTGCTCGCGACTGGTAATGAAGTAAGTTGCCCCCTTGCGAATCACTCGTAAGTCGCACTGGAGTGCGAGCAGTTCAATCGCCTTGTCCGCCGGGACGTTGAGCATCCGGGCCGTGACGAACGCGACCTTCGCATCTCCCGCTTGAGGAGCGATAACCACGGTCAGGTCGTATTGCTCCGCGAGGTTGGCGAGCGCTTCGTTGAGCGGTTTCTCCTTGATGATGGCCGACACGAGCGGTTCATCGAGCCGCTTGTGTCCGTCCTCGTCTTCCGACACTGCGGACTTGGTGACCTTCGCGGCGAAGCCCGTCGGCACGATCTCGATTGCTCCGTTCCTCACCAGATACGTTCCGCCCACGCTGTCGAGCGTTGTGAGAAGGAACTGGCGAAC
>JAKEEV010000478.1 GCA_022616395.1 Planctomycetia bacterium
GCCCAAAATCATGGCCAAGTGCGAACTCGCCAACAGCGAGACTCCCACTGCAATAGCCGCATGAGAGTGTTCCCCTACTTACGGGGAACTGTACTTAGTGGACAGCGCGAAAGAGTTTCTCGTTGACGGTCGTTGGCGGGTTGCTGTACGCCTCTGGGGTTTCGATTCCCCAGCACACGAGCGAGTTCGATTCCGACATATTCGCCTCCTCTCGATTCGCTTTGTCCCTTGACGTTGTTCCCAAACTCGATTCGGGCGGGTTTCTCCACTTGAGGTAGTTCTACACGGGCGAAGGTTGCACCGTACTCCTCGTCTCGGTGCGACCGTCGCCAGACCTTTTGTTTCAGCCAATCTTGGCCATGATCCCTGCGGCTTTCAGTCTGTCGATCTCGGCGTAAACCTCGGTGGTCGTCAACCGGCTGTGCCCGAGAATCGCTCGCGCTGCTTCGATACCGTACTCCTTGCGGATGATCGTCGCGCTGGTGTGCCGCAGTTGATTCGAATGCCAGCGGTGTTCGCTTCGCCATCTCGTCAGCGCGGCTCGCTCTTCGTCAGTCGACCGCTCCAACCATTTGGTGTTGGACTCCCTTGGCCGTCGTGCCAATGCGCCTTGCGGCGGGAACGCTCGATCGCAGGCACGGTAGATCGCGTTACGGTAGCTGGTCTCATCGTACCGGCCGCGTTTCGGTCGCTTCGGGTTCACCTTCGGTTTTCGAGCAGCCTGGCTCGGCGTCATCGGCGTCTTGCGGCTCGCTCGCCGCTCGGCGTTCCGCGCGCGTTCGGCTGCCTGCGGTGAGAACACGTACTCCTCTCCCGCCTCAATGTACGCGCGCAGCACCTCCTGCGCTTGTGGGCCGATGCTGACGACACGGTCGTGTCCGTGGTGTTGGGTCTTGTGCTGCGGTGGCCGGAACAGCCACACTCCGCTCGGGTCGGTAGTGTCGATGTCGCTCTCGCGGAGTTGGCACAGTTCGCCCGGCCGCATCCCGGTGAGGAGTTGGACGCGCACCATTGCGCGCGTGACGGGTTGGAGAAACGGCAGAACGGCCTCGACGGTTTCGATGGCCACGGGCTCAACCGGCTCGGTGTCTCGAACGCCGGGAGTACCCCGTCGGAGTCCATCGACGGAGCGGAGGGCGTGATAAACCTCACCCGGAACCATCTCTTCCGCGACGGCCCACTTGAACATCCGCTTGACGCGGTCGATCTGTGCGTTGACCGTGTTGCGACACCAGTCGAGTTCGACCATCGCCTGACGAACGGCCTTCAGCTTCTTCGGGCCGAACTCGACCGCCGGCGTTCGTCCGAAGAGTTCGCACACGACCGACGCGGCGGAGCGGATGAACCGGTTCTGGTCGTCTTTCTGGCGACGAGGAACGTAGTGCGTCGCGACCCACTTGACGTAAGCCAGCACGACGTCGTTGACGGTCAGCGGCGGGCGCTCTTCAGGAAGTTGGCGGCCGTGAGCGAGCCATTTCCCGATCAGCTCGTCGTAAGCGGCTTGGACGTCGGGAGGCGGCTTCTTACCTCGGCTGGTGGGCCAGTGTCCGAGGTAGTGTTCCCGGCCGTTGAGGGTAACGTAACCGAGTTGACGGGTTTTGTGACGGCAAAGTGTGGGAGCAGTTTTTCCGGGCATGTGCGGACCTTTGAAATGGCATTTCCGTACGGTACGGAAATCGCCAGGTTCTCAGGCCGCACTCCGGACCGCCCGGAGGTAACAGTAAGTTGCTTTGGCTGAAAGGCTTTAGGCAGAGTGGGCGATACAGGATTTGAACCTGTGACTTCGTCCGTGTGAAGAACGCCTCGAAAATCTCGAAAAACGCTCCAAACCACTACGTTTTCGAATGTTTGAAGTGTACCCGTTCACCGTGCGTGGTGCAACATCCGTAGCGTGAAATCCCTTCGATTTGTGGAGTTTCCAACGTCAACTGTGGAATGCTGTGGAATCGTCGTTCATCTCGCCCGGAGTGATCCAACCCGGCTCAGAACTCTGAGCCGGCACAGCTTCGTTCGCGCCCGGCAGCATCGTGAATGATCCAGACACCACCCGAAAGGGAATCGGGCTGTAGTTGAACAGTGACTGTCCCACGACATTGAAGGTTATAACGCGTTCCGACAGCCTCCATTCTCACAACTCATGCCACTGCCCCCACGGTCGCGGAACAGTGGTCAAACAGGCGAAGTCCGAACGAAGCAGAATCGATTACCGCGCCATGACAACACCATCATCACAAATCTGACCTGTGTACACCGCGAGTTGGTATTGATTGTCAGTATCGAGCGACCACCTCCCGCCAAGCTCTAGAGTGACCTTTTTCAGAACCTGAAGGTATCGATTCAGTCGGGGGGCGTTCAATTGATGGAGGTCAAGGTTTGTGACCGTCCGACCTGGCATCTCGCACTGATCATGGTCGATGATGGTCTGAAACCAAATGTCACTGGCGATGGAAAAGGAAACCATCGCATAGTTCGGAATTGGCTCTCCGCGCGCATAGTCGATCTCCATTCCGTATACTTCGATTGGTGGAGCAATCACATCGTCGAGGGATCGTGCAAGTTCGGATGAGCTTGAGTCATGTAGAATTCGCGACAGATCAGTGGTCCATGATTGAGTGAGATTTCCGCTCCGATCATAGTACCACACGAGAGATTCAACCCAGTATTGTGAATGAATATTTGGCCATAGAAAGTTGAGCAAATCGAGTTTCGACGCCGCTTCGTACTTGGTACGGCAGAACTGCTCTGCCTCCGCTCGCGGCGGCTTGTGTGAATCGCCCGAGGCCGAAGCAATTCTGCCAAAGTCTGAGGTTTCACCTGCTTGGAGAACCGAAACGACCCAATCAAGGAGACGATCGGGGCGCTTTTGGACAGTGGAGAGGTCTGCGACCCAAGTGGCAATTGGCTCACGGTACACCGTCCATCGATTCACGTGCGATTGCATGAGGCACCTGTAACCTTCGGTACGCGGGCAGCCGACGGTACGGAAATCGCCAGGTTCTCAGGCCGCACTCCGGACCGCCCGGAGGTAACAGTAAGTTGCTTCGGCTGAAAGGCTTTAGGCAGAGTGGGCGATACAGGATTTGAACCTGTGACTTCGTCCGTGTGAAGAACGCACTCTAGCCACTGAGTTAATCGCCCAGACGCCCGCGACCTTCTGGTCGCGGGGTGTTGTTGTGATAAACGACTGTTCCAGAGCTGTCAAGGTTCGCGCGAGAAAGCGCGAGACGCGGACACTTATACCTTGGGCGGCAGATTGGTTGGTGCTGGGGCGTCGTCGAACTTCGGGGCAGACGATGCCGTGACGCGGGTCGGAGCCTTGACCGGCTCTGGATCGATGGCGGCGCGGGCCGAACTCGGCTCGCTGACCTCGTCCTCGATTCCCTTCACGCCCTTCTTGAACTCGACGATAGTCTTGCCAAACGACCGGCCGATGTCGGGCAACTTCCGCCCAAACAACAGCACGCCGAGAACCAGAAGCAAGAGAATTTCCTGACCGCCCAGCCCAAACATGCCAAATAGGGGCATGTGAATTCCTCCTCGTTGGATGGTGATGCGAACTGACTTTTGGAGGAGGTTGAAGGTAACCCCACCGGTGTGTGGCCTGCAGGCCCAAAGTCACTATACCCCTGTAACCCCACGCGGGGCAAGCGGTGCTGCCCTTTTTTCTTTCCACATCTCTCACCGAAGGCTCCTATCGCTCACACTCAGTTCGCTGAAGCCCACGTCGCAGTTCATCTGGACACAGTCGGCAAGCGTGCTATGTGTCGCTTCCTAACGGGGAGTTTTCGGCGGGCATTCTCGGGGGCGGACCATGCGTGTGTTCAGTCAACTGGGCCTCGTGGCGATTGGGTTGGCGGCTGGCATTGTCGCGACCATGTTCTACGTCGGCCAACCACGACCCGCGGTCGCGGCCTCGAACGACCGCTATCAGGATTACATCATGGCCACCGGTGCCGTGTCGGTGAATCCGCGCATTCAAACCGACGGCGTGTGGTTGCTCGATTACCGAGCCGGGAAACTGCTTGGCACCGTGATCGACCGCACACAGGGGAAGATTGTCGGCTGGGCGGAAGTCGATCTGACCACCGAGTACGGACTCAAGGCCAAGCAAGACGTTCACTTCCTGATGACGACGGGTTATGTCACACAGGGACAATCAGCACTCTACCTCGCGGAGACCAGCACCGGTCAGTTTGGTGTTTACACGATGGGAGCGGGCGCGAATGGGAACGGTATTGTCATTCGCAGACACGACATGACCAAGTTCCGCCAGCAGGTCGCGATGCCGCAACCGGGATTTGGAGCGCCCGACGGCCCGCCCGCTGTTCCGGCTCCGCAACCGCCCGGTGGAGGAGCCGTTCTTCCGAAACTGCCCTAGCGAGGAGAAGAGGAGCCACAGATCCACACAGACAACACGGATGAAGACAGAGGAGAAATGGCCACAAAAAAGCACACAAGGCACAAAAGAATACAGAAGAGCAGAAAGAGTTGATTTCAATTCTGCTCTGTTCTTGTTTCCTTCTGTGCCCTTTGTGCTTTGTTGTGGCTATTCTCTCTTCTGGCTTGATCGTGTCTTTCATCTGTGTTGATCTGTGGCTCCTCTTCTGCTTGTGAGTCGGGCGATGATCGATGTTCACATACACGCCGTTGCGCCCAACTTACCCGGCACCGGGAACCTCGCTCCGCTGTTGCGGGAAGCTCCGGAGAAAGTCGCGGCGGAGTTGCGTCGCGAGATGCAAACCGCGGGCGTTGCGCAAGTCTTCGCGATGGGCGCGTGGAACACCGGAGCAGACGATCCGCTCGGCATCAACCGCACGCTGGAAATCGCTCCCTTTGTGCCCGGTCTTCGCCCCATCGGAATCGCCGACCCGACGCGCACCGATGACGAACACTTCCGCCGCGTGGAACTGATTCTCGCCAGCGGTGTCGTTGTCGCGCTGAAGGCGTATCTCGGCTATCTGCACTTTGAACCTGCACACGCGAACTATCGCCGGTATTACGAACTGGCCGCGAAGTATCGCATTCCGTTCATGTTCCACACCGGAGACACCTACTCGCCTCAAGCGAAGCTCAAGTTCTCGCATCCGCTGGGCGTGGATGAGGTCGCGGTCGATCACCCGGATTGCCGATTCGTGATGTGTCACCTGGGCAACCCGTGGATGACCGATGCGGCGGAAGTGATTTACAAGAATGTAAACGTGTGGACGGACTTATCGGGGCTGATGGTCGGAGACGATGGCGCATTCGCGTCCGAAGAAGGCCGCGAGGCGATGACGGAACTGGCTCACTCAATCCAGCGCGCGATCCGCTATTCCGAACGACCGAATCGCTTCGTGTACGGCACCGACTGGCCGCTGGCTCCCATGACCGCTTACCGCGAGTTCATCAAGGAAGCGATCCCGCCCGAACATCACGAGCAAGTGTTCGAGGAGAACGCCAGGGTGTTGTTCCGGCTAAGGTAGGTGCCGCTTGCCGAGCGGCACAGTAGTCATCACGCTCCGCGTGATGGCTGCTCGGAGAGCGGCGGTTTCCCGCGGCGCTGAAGAATCACGCTCGCTGCGCTTCTGACATCACGCGGAGCGTGATGACTACTATGAAAACTTGGCTCGCCGGGCCTACCTCACGGGCGCACCTGGAAGCGCGTCTGTGGGTGATTCACCGAGAGGCTTCGGAACCGCCTCGTGTCGCGTTCGCACCGCTTCGCGGATCATTACCAACTCACCGACATTCTCCACGGTTAAAAGTCCGACGACTCGTTCACCATCCACGACCGGCATCACCGGGCATTCGCCCTCGCGCAGGCGAGACAGCGCGCGGTCAAGGGGTTCACGCGGCGTTGCGGACTGGAAATCCGTCCGCATGAACTCACGAACCGAAGCATCCAGGCCCGCGGAGGACAGTCCGCTGAGCAAGTCCTGAAGCGTGAGGATGCCGACTACTTTCCCATCTTCCACAACTGGAAAGTCTGCCTGATACCCTCGGACAATGTGATCGGCCGCAGTGCGGAGTGTGTCCGTCGGCGCGAGGGTGGTGAACTCGCGAATCATCGCCCGGCGAACGGGAAGTCCAGCGATTGCCGCTCGCATCTGGGCAACTGATGCCTCCGCAGCGGCCCCGATCCAGACGAAGAGCGCGATGAACAGGAGCCACGGGTTTTGGCCGAGCACCCCGACCGCACCAAACAGGAAGGCGATTCCCTGGCCGATGAGTGCCGCTACGTTGGTCGCATCGACGTAGTCCGTTGTCATCGCCAGGAGCGCCCGCAGCACTCGTCCGCCGTCCATCGGAAACGCCGGGATCATATTGAAGAGCACCAGCCCCACGTTGACCGCAAACAACCGCTCGGCGAATGTGCCTCCGACTTCAGGGCCTTCGCGGATGAACTCTCCCATCGGAGTGAACCCGCCGGTGGCCATGATCCCCGCAAACAGTATCGCCGCGATCACCACGTTCACCAACGGACCGGCAACCGCGACCACCAACTCCTGTGCTGGCTTTTCGGGGATTCGTTCCAATCGCGCAACGCCTCCGATTGGCAAGAGAGTGATGTCGCGCGTCTTGATCCCGTACTGTCGTGCGGCAATCGCGTGCCCGAGTTCGTGCAGAACCACCACTGCGAACACGGCCAGGATAAACACGATGCCTCAAAGCGCATCCTCCGCACTCTGCCGGGGCGCGTAGTAGACGAACGCGACATACGCCAGGAGCAAGAGGAACGTCAGATGCATATACACATCGATCCCAGCGAGCCGAGCGATCTTCACAGACCACCGCATGGGAGATCCTCCAGGTGTCTTCTCGTCGCCGGAATCCAAGCCGGACAGGATGAAAGGTGCAAGTGATGTGCCGCGGAGGTTGAGGGAGCGTCGGGAGCAGTAATGGATCTGGTTGTTGAAGCAACCCAGCCGGCTCACGCGGGCGGTTCGACAATGACACCCAGCCAGCTCACGCGGGCGGTTCGACGGGGTATTGTCGAACCGCCGGCGTGAGCCGGCTGGGTCAAACCTCCACAACGCCAAAATCTATTACTGCCCCCCGGAGCGTCTACGCTTCTTGCCTTCGCTTTCTGCCTCGGTTACAACCATACCAATTCATCGGTCGCGTCGGTGTTTAGCTCGTCGCTCTGCGACAGGACGATGTTGCGTCGTCCGAGCGCTTACCTTGTCACCCACCGTGAGGAAGGCTGTTCCAGCACCGCTTTCGGGCGAAAGTCAATTGGCCTTTGGGGTGTCTGGATCAACCTCGCGGATCGCGGTTCACCCCAAAGGCCAATTGACTTTCGCCCGGCGGTGCCGTGAGTCTTCCACACCCACAGGTCAGGAAGTAAACACCAACCGCGACCGATGAACGCCAGCGCCCCAGATCATTCCGGGGCGCTGGGCTTTTTCATTGACCTGAACACGCTCTCAACTTACGGTCGATTGTCCCACCCCACAGGAGCCTCTCCCCATGAAGAAGATCACTCGCCGGGCCGCACTCAAGTCCGCGGCCGCCACTTTCACAGTTCCGTTCGTCTGGCGATTCCACGCTCACGCAGCGCCCCTCGAAACAGTTCTCCATGCCAGCTTCGGAGCAAACGGCATGGCGCTTTCGGACATCAACGACTTGACCAAAAGCAAGAACCTGAAGCTCGTCGCGGTCGCTGAAGTCGATGATAACCGCGTCGGAGACATCAAGAAGCGCTTTCCGGATTGCAAGATCTACAAAGATTTCCGCGTGTTGCTCGACAAGGAGAAAAACCTCAACTCGGTGAACGTCTCCACGCCCGACCACATGCACGGCCCCATCGCGATGAGCGCGATGAATCGCGGATTGCATGTCTACTGCCAGAAACCCCTCACGCAAACGATCCACGAAGCCCGTCGGCTCACCGAAGTCGCCGCGGAGAAGAAACTCATCACGCAAATGGGCATCCAGATTCACTCGCACCCGATCCACAAGCTCGTCGTGAAGTTGGTGCAGGACGGCGTGATCGGGAAGGTGAAGGAAGTTCACTCATGGAGCGGCAAGTCGTGGGGAGACACCGACCCGAAGCCCGACCGCAAGGACAAACCGCCCGCGGGCCTCGACTGGAACCTGTGGCTTGGAGTCGCGAGCGAGCGGCCATACATCGGCAAGGTGAACAACCAGAACTACTACCACCCCAGCAACTGGCGCAAACGGCTCGACTTTGGCACCGGCACGTTCGGAGACATGGGTTGCCACATCCTCGATCCGGTCTTCGGAGCGATCGGAGTTGGCAATCCACTCTCCATCCGCTCGGAACTCCCCGGCCCCAACGATTACAACTGGTCGCTCGATGTGCAGGTGAAGTACGTTTTTCCCGGCACGAAATTCACGACCGACATGGTGGAGTTGACGTGGTACAACGGCAAGGTTCGCCCACCCGCCGAAGTGCAGAAACTCGTCGGCCGCAAACTCAACGATCAGGGTTCGATTTACATCGGTGAGCAGGGCGTGCTCTACTCGCCATACATCGCGGCTCCCGTGCTGTTGCCCGCCGAGCAGTACAAGGACTTTGTGATGCCCAAAATGAAAGGCGACGACCATTACCTACAGTTCGTCGAAGCGGTGCGCGGAAACGACAAGACTTCAGCGCAGTTCAGCTACTCCGGCCCGCTGACGGAAATGGTGCTCCTTGGCTGTCTCGCCACGCGATTCCCCAAGACCGACTTGAAGTGGGACACCAAGGCGCTGAAGTTTACCAACAACGACAAGGCGAACGCATTCGTGAAACGAACCTATCGCAAGGGGTGGGAAGTTGAGGGGTTGTCGTCGTAGTCGTCAGTAATCAGTGATCAGTCACCAGTGCCTGGGATTACCGCCACTGATCACTGATGACTGATGACTGATAACTGATAACTGATCACTGATTACTTCTTCTTCTGCCTCGGAGCGTCCTCCGCGTTCACTTTCGGCAGGTGAGCGGAGAGTTCCTTGCGCACTTTCGCGGTCGCGGGATCTTTGGCGAGGTTCTTCCATTCCAGCGGGTCGGTGTCGTGATCGTATAACTCCTCGCTGCCGTCCGCGTACTGGATGTAGCGCCACTTCTCGGTGCGAACAGAGTGGTTGTTGCGGCCGTGAGTCGTCACGGAGGGCCGGTTCCACTCGGCCTTCGGATTCTTCAAGAGCGGAACCATGCTCACCGCGTCAAGTCCGTCCTTCTTCGGCAATCCGCAAAGTTCCACGAGCGTCGGGTAGAGATCGAGTAAGTTCACTGTGCGCTCGCACTTGGTTCCGGCAGTGGTCACTCCGGGCGCGGACACGATGAACGTCACACGAGTAGCTTCCTCCCACAGCGCGAACTTCCTCCAGTGTTGCTTTTCGCCCAGGTGCCAGCCGTGATCGCTCCACAGCACGATAATGGTGTTGGCCTTGTGAGGCGACTTGTCGAGTGCATCGAGGACGCGGCCAAGTTGAGCATCGGCAAACGTGATGCACGCCAGGTACGCTTGCACCGCCTTCTTCCACTGATCGGCCTTCACGACCTTCGCATGGTCGCCATCGGGCTTTGCCATCTTCAACCCGGCCGCGGGGATGTCTTCGAGATCGGTCGCGAGTGTCTTCGGTAGCTCGATCTTGTCGAGCGGGTACATGTCGAAATACTTTTGCGGAGCGAAGAACGGCAAGTGAGGCCGGATCATGCCCACCGCGAGGAAAAACGGCTTGTCGTGTTTCTTCGCGAGGAACTCACACGCCCAGCTTGCCGTCTTGTAGTCGCCCATGTCCTCGTCCTTGGCGTTCACCGGTCCCCAGTCGAAGTGCGCGGTATTCGGAATGCCGTTGAAGGGCAACTTTTCGGGCGAAGGCGACCCCCCTGCCCTTTCCCAGTGCTGCCACGCCGTCAGGTCGTTAAAGCTACCGTGAAAGATTTTCCCGCCACCCTGCGAGATGTAACCGTGCTTCATGAAATGCTGCGGAAGCGTGACCGCGTCCTTGAGCACGGGCCGCCAGGGTTGATTGTTGTGATAAACACCGCTGGTGCTTGGCCGCAGTCCGGTCAGGATCGCGGTGCGTGATGGATTGCACGCCGGCGCAGCGCAGTAGGCGCGCGTGAAGAGCGTGCCGCGTTTGGCAAGCTTGTCGATGTTCGGTGTCTGCACATCCGTGCGTTTGCCGAGGCAGCCGACCCAGTCGTTGAGGTCGTCCACCGCGAGGAAGAGCACGTTCGGAGGAGAGTCAGCAGCGTGAACCGGAGCGGCCGCGAGTATGGCCGCCAGAACAATGAACCAGCGCGTCATGGGTTACTCCTCTTTGCCACAATCAGTGCCGCACGGAGCGAGCGGACGGGCGAAACCGTCGCTCCATGAGGTCCGAGACGGGTTGCGGCAAAACGGAGAACGCTGCGCTTCCGCGAGTCAGTTCTGTTCAGCCGCGAGAATTACTGCTTGGCGGTATCCGGAGTTGGATTCTCGACTTTCGTCGCTCGCTTGTAAACAGCGTACACCGCCCCGATCAGAGCAACACACCCGGCAAGAATCATCAACACGAGTCCAGTAGACATCGCCCGTCTCCTGAGGAGTTGAAGGCGTGATGAACTGACCTCAATTCACCACGTTTCGAAGCGGCTCGTCCAGCAGCGCCCGGCGACACGCCGTGGCTCCCTTGACCCGCATGTCGAGCAGCCCTTCCTCAGCATAGAACGCGGAATGCGGATTCACGATCACGCGATCATGACACGGGTCATTTGGATCGCGCCACGCCACAAGTAACGGGTGATCCTCTGGCGGTGGTTCGACCGGCAACACATCAATTCCAGCCCCTCGAAGCTTTCCGGAGCGAATTGCTGGCGGAATTGCGCTCGCATCGACAGTTGCCCCGCGCGCGGTGTTCACCAGAAAAGAACCATCTGGCATTAGCTCAATTCCGCGAGCATCGACGATGTGTTTTGTCTCCTGTGTTAGCGGACAGTGAACGCTTAACACGAACGCCTGGTGAAACAGCTCCGCGAGCTGCTCCACGCGGCGAATGCCAAGCGCCTTGTCGTAACCATCGGGCTTGTACGGATCGTAGAAGGCGACATCCATGCCAAACGCCTTTGCACGCATCGCGGTCGCGGTACCGATGCGACCCAGACCAATGATCGCGAACACACGCCCGCGCAGTCGTAAGATCGGAGTGCCATGCATGTAGCGCCAGTCGCTGGCTTTTCGCTGAAGACGGTTGTTGAAGAAGTTGATTCCGCGTGTGAGCGCGAGGGTCAGCCCAATCGCCGAATCCGCGACTTCCTCCGTGCCATAGTCAGGCACATTGGCCACTGGAATGCCGCATTCGCGTGCGAAACGGTAATCGACGTTGTCGTAACCCACTCCACAGCGCACGATCACCTTGCAGCGCTTCAAGCGCGAGATGGTGTCTCGCGTGACGGCGATGTTGTGATACATCATCAGCGCATCGGTCTCTTCGACCTTGCCGAGCAAGTCCGCTTCGGAAGCAGCGTCGAGAGTAATCACATCGGCGATGTCGCCAAGTATCTCGCGCTCGGGAGCAAGCGCATCGGTGATGAAGTCGGCCACGACAACACGGAACCGGGGCATTAACTCTTCTCCAGACACTTTTCGATTTCGCGCACGATGGAAACATCTTCGCGAGTGTGGATCACCAGCACCCGCACCTTTGATCCCGCTTGACTGATCTCGGCATCCGGTTTCCCGTTCTCGTTCCGGTCGAAGTCGAGTACGACACCCAGTCCAAGTTCCGAGCAGACAGCCCGCCGGAGCTTGGCATCGTTTTCGCCAATCCCACCAGTGAAAACCAGTGCGTTCAGCCCGCCGATTGTCGCTGCCATCGCGCCAATTCCAACGCGCACGCGATGGGTGAACATCTCCAGTGCGTTCACGGCTCGCGGATTCACGCTCTCGGCGGCTTTCCGCACTTCGCGAATGTCGGAAGACACCCCTGACACACCAAACAAACCCGACTCCTTGGTAAGAGTGTGTTCGACCTGATCGACCGTCAAGCCGTGATGCCTCATGACGTGCAGAATCACCCCCGGATCGATTGACCCACAGCGCGTACCCATCATCAGCCCATCGAGCGGCGTGAAACCCATCGTGGTATCAACGCACATTCCACCCTTGATTGACGACAGCGAACACCCGCCGCCCAGATGTGCAACCACCATTCGGAAACTGGGTTCATTCACCGCGCCGAGCATCTCCGCAGCCCGGCGCGAACAATACGCATGACTGAGTCCGTGGAAGCCATACTTGCGAATCCCCCAGTTCTGCGTCCACTCCCACGGCACCGCGTACTGGCGAACTGCTTCGGTCATCGAACTGTGAAACGCGGTGTCGAAAGCCGCGATGTGAGGAACGTCGGGGAGCTGCTTGCGTGCTTCCTCGAGCGCTTCGAGTGCCGGGGGGTTATGCAGCGGGGCGAGGTCGTTCAATTTCGTGAGCTTGGCGACAACTTCATCCGTGATTCGCACGCCTTTGGTGAACTCCGATCCTCCGTGAACAATACGATGACCTACTGCTTCGACTGGAAGCAAACCCGCAGCGCGAACTTGCTCCAGGCCCTGCCCCACCGCGACGCTCGGCGGTTGATGTTCGATGGTGGCGTGAAAGCGTTCCTCGATGCCATCAAGCACGGAGAGCTTGAGGTTTGTTGAACCCGCGTTGATGATGAGAGTGCGCATGTCCCGGTTCTAATCCACCGCGAGCAAGAAAGCTACTAGCATGTAGGACAGGCTTCCAGCCTGTCTCTTCCCAATGACAGGCAAGATGCCTGTCCTACAGGAAGACTCAATGGCCCGACGATCCCGCGCCCGAGAAGTCGCTTTGCAACTGCTGTTCCAGTGGGATCAAAACCCCACTACGGTTCCGCGACCAGCCATCGAGGTGTTCGCAAACGGCCGACTCCTCGGTGATGCGGAGATGGTTGCCTACGCTCTGACTCTTTACGACGGTGTGGTGAAACACAAGGACGACATCGACCCGATTCTTCGGCAGACCGCAACTAACTGGCGACTGGAGCGCATGCTGCCTGTTGATCGCAACGTGCTTCGGCTGGGCGTCTACGAACTGCTACACGACACGACTCCGCAACCATTGGAAGTGGTCATCAACGAAGCCGTGGAACTCTCCCGCCGATTCGGTTCCGCCGATTCGCCAGCGTTCGTCAACGGAATCCTGGACCGCATTGGAAAAATGCGGATTGCAGACTTCGGATTGCGGATTGAAAGCAATCCCGACCAGAAGCCACTAACCGAGACTCCGCCTTCCGAACCGCCGGGTTAGTGCTTCAATCTGCAATCCGAAATCTGCAATCTGAAATGAAAGATGCCGCGTCGCGATCCCTTCACTCTTCTGTGTGGTCATCTGGCGCGGCTGGGGCCAGCGCCGAGAGCGGACTTGCACATTCACACAACCGCCAGTGACGGCGACTATACGCCCTCGCAAGTAGTCGCGCTGGCTCGGCAAGCCGGGCTGTGCGCAATCGCCATCACCGATCACGACACGCTCGCGGGCGTGGAGGAAGCCCGTTCGAGTATCGGAGATGAACTTGAAGTGATTCCCGGAGTTGAGATCAGCTCGCGGTTCGCCAATCGTGAAGTTCACTTGCTTGGGTATTTCGTGCGCACCGATCACGAGGAACTCAACGCGACCCTCTCCGCGGTGTGCGATCAGCGCAGAGAGCGTTTCCGAACCTTTGTCTCGCTTCTGCGAGCACGCGGGGGGTCACTTCCCGAAGATCGAGCGGCCCTGGTGGAACAAGCGAGTGTGAGTCTCGGTCGGAGGCATGTCGCGGAGTTGCTTGTCGCGTGCAGAGCGGTGAAAACTCGGCACGAAGCATTCACGCGCTTCCTCAACCCGCTCATGAAGCAGGTGCCATCCAAGAAACTGCTCCCTGTGGAGGAAGCGATCCAACTCGTTCACGCGGCCGGCGGAGTGACCTCGCTGGCTCACCCGTCGGCGGACTTCACCGACGACCAGTTCGCCGAACTGCGTGGCTTCGGATTGGATGCGCTCGAAGCGGTCTATCCCTGGGGCCGACACTCGCCCGCAACACGCTTCCGCGAACTTGCCGCTCGGTTTGGCTTGCTGATCACCGGCGGAAGCGATTGCCACGGCCCGGAGCCTGCACACCGGCGAATCGGTTCGCATGCGATCACTTCAGACGAACTCTCCGCGCTCCGCGAACGAATCACTTGCTCCAGTCGCTAAGGCGAGTCGCGTTCTTCCCACTCTATCGGTTGTTCTCATCGCGCCAGCATCGCGCCTGTCTGCTGGCTTTCCCGCCGTGCGTTTTCGCTGGCATCCGGCACGTTCGCGAGGAACAGTTATCGTGCCCGCGGCATGGACGGGGACGGGCCTCGCCCCGCGGCGGGCAGTACCGCAAGGATTCGCGCCATGAGACGCCTGTCGATACCAACCCTGTTGGCGCTTCCGCTTCTGCTTTTCGCCACTCCTAATCCGACATCCGCGAACGATTCCTGCTCCTACGGCTTCGGCTGCGGTGGGTACTGCTTCAAGCTCTTCAGTGGAATCCATCAGCACGGTCCCCTGTTCAACTACGGTCCGTACTACGGCTATTACCCATTCAAGCCGTATGGACCCTGGGATGAGTATCTGAGGTACGATCCGTTCTTCTACGGCGATCCGTATGCCGGCTGGAATGGCGGTGGAGATGGCTGGTACGGTCGCAACCCGCACTTGCCAAGCTTCAACCGCTCGCACCTCGGCCTCCATCACTTGCGCCCCTCACAAGGAGGAGGACTGTTCAACCACGGATGTAAGAATTGCGGCTTCTGGCATGCGTCCTGGTTGCAAGGCGGCTGGTTCCGCGGGCACAACTGGATTCATGGCGGTCACCAGAAGTTGGGATGCAAATCGTGTGGTGGAGTGGCCCAGGTCGCGCCGGTCGAACAGAACGGCGACGCGGTTACCCGGCTCAACGGAACTGGAACCTCCGCGCAGTCGAGTGTCTTCTATGCCGACACGCCCACGCTCAACCCGGCCATCGATGTGCAGTTGACTTCCGGGTTTGGGAAGTAAGTGGAGCCGACTCAATCGGCCGCACCGGAAGTGCGGTCCAGCACAGAGGCGGGTGGCTCAGCGATCTTCACTATTCATTGGTCAACTCGCTGGCTGTGAGAAATGTTTGACTGCTCGGTGCGCTCACAGGGATGTGCATCGAGAAACCCATGGAGAGGACCACCGAGATGAAATTGCTTCATGCCCTTGTTGTCACGGGTGCGGCCTGTTTGGCTCTCGCGCTTGATGCGAGTACCGCCCAGGCAGCCGGCCCCGGTTGCAATGGTCCATTCTGCAACCAGCCGAAGTATCCAACCTTCGGCAGCTACCTTTCCAATCACCCCGCGTTCTCTGGGTTCCAGAAGCCAAAGCTGCCAGCATTCCAGGCGGCTCCGTGGTACATGTACTGGCCGTATGACGCTCACTTCCTGACTCCCGCTCCGATCACCGGCCCGTTCTACGGCCCGCCCGTTCACGGGAACTTTCCGGTGAATCCGTACTTCCCCGCTCCAGTCGGTGCCGCGGGCTATGGTTTTGGATACGGCTTCAGTGGTGGTATCCCCGGCGGTCCGCCGCCGATGGGCTATCCGCTTCCTCACCCAGGACCGGGCGGACGTTGAAGTATCTCTGTGTAAAACTGCCCTGCCTCAACAATTCAGGCTATACTTTCGCCGGCGCGCTGGTTTTCCGGTGCGGCCGGCGACTTGCGTTTATCCAGTACGCGGGATTTCTCCTTCCTGCTGGAAAGGTTTGGGGGAGCCGTTACCATGAGTTGATAGGTGCGGTCAGCCCACTGCACGTTGATCGCCATGTTTTCATCGTTCCATTCTTTTCGGCACGTCTGGTGAGGCAACCACTATGGCAGAGGACCACTTCGGCGAGCTTGTTCCCGTGGGCGGGGGCGACGCCATCCCGCTCATCAACGAGGTGATGACAATCGGTCGACGCGAGTCGTGCGACATTTGCCTGAAGTTCCAGAACATCTCCGGCACGCACTGCGAGCTATCGCTACGCAATGGCGTGTGGCACATCCGAGACCTCAACAGCACCAACGGCATCAAGGTCAACGGCGAGCGAACGCTCCGCAGACCGCTTCGCCCCGGCGACGAGATCGGCATCGCCGGCCGCAAGTACGTGATCCACTACCAACTCGCGGCCGGGACGAAGCTGGAAGACATCTTCTCCGAGGAAGAGGACGTGTTCGGTCAATCGCTCATGGAGAAGGCCGGTCTGGAGAAACCCCGACGGCCCGGTCAGCAAGGCGGCCGACGGTAACACCAGCGAAGGCGAGCAGCCAACTCCTTGCGCCCACCCATCCCAGATGGGTGGGCGTTTGTGTTGCCTGAGTTCGGGGTGCGGTTGTGATTGACAACGGCAAGTCTCGGCGGAACCAGCCAATGTGAAGCGTGGCGAACGAGAACCTATCGAGTGGTTCACTTCCAACCAAGCCGCTTCGCGTTCCGATGCGGCAGGTTCCCGAACTTTTCGCGGAATTAGATAAGCTCGGTGTCGTCTCAACGAATAGCGTGTCCTGGAGTGACCCATGATAGAAACGTTCATCTCGTTCGCTGCGGCGATCGTTTCAGCCGTACTCTCGCAGAATCTACCGGCCGGCCCCGCGGAAACGCTCATCCCGCTCAAGGTCGATCCGATGCCCGCGCCGAAGCCGGCGCTGCGGTATCTGCTCCTTCCCGAACTGAAGGAGATGACGACCGGCAACCCCATCCCGAATTA
>JAKEEV010000479.1 GCA_022616395.1 Planctomycetia bacterium
GAATAATCTTCACGGGCTTGCCAGGTGTTAACTCGAATCGGACCGCGCGCGGAGATGCAGCCGCCTTGTGTCGCTTCAGGAACGCGACGAGCGCGTACACTCCCTCGCGGCTAACTGGTACGCGTCTCATTGGCAAACTCATCGCGGATTGCAACGACGAGAACCCACGCAGCCACGATTGCGGTAACTCGATCTTCTCTTCTCGATACCCTGCCTGGTCAGGGGTCGTTTGCACTTCAAAGCCAAGCGGATCGATTGCGAATCGCGTCTGGCGGTAACTGCGGATTGTCTGGAAGTGTTCGTAGAGCCTCCACGAATAATCGACGTTTGTGGTGCCAAGCGCAACATCGGTTTCGGCTTCAAACGCGTCGCGCTCGACTGTCAGGCAACCGTAACTGCTCTCGTCCGAGCTGAAGCACTCGAAGAAGAGCACATCGGGGCTAACGGTGATGACCGGGTCACACGGCATGAGCAATCGCCACAGTTCTGGGTCTTCGCGAGAGAGGAAGTCGTTGTACTTGAGTCGCGCCTCCCAGTATCGCTGCCGGCACTTCTGATACTTGCGTTCGAGTCCCTGCGGCATCGGGCGGTTGCGTTCCTTCTCCAGTTCCGAACGCTTCATCCTGACGGCTTCGGAGCGAATTTGTGCTTCGCGTGCGGCTTCCTCTTTCTTCCACTGCTCGTAGGCAGACTTGTCCTTCGGTTTGAAGCGCAAATCCGAGATCACCACATTGTGAAGCGCGCTCATCGCTTCTCGGAAGCGCAGCGGTTGCTTGAGCGTGCCAACGAAACTGACTCGGTCGCGGCGCAAGTTCGGAGCAAGCGACATCGCCAGCCCCGCCGCGGTCTGCGTCACTCCACTTCGTCCGCGATACGCCGTTTGCAACTGCATGAGCCGACCTCTGTATCCGGTGTCCGCCGCGACCGACTTCAATCGAGGACCAGAGTCGTTCACGACGCCGCCCACCCTCTTGGTGGAGCTGAGACGTAGGTTGGTTCAGTTCGCTCCACCAAGAGGGTGGGCGGCGAAAAGAACAACGACTCTGGTGATGCAATCGCGAGCAACTTCCGCCGCGACGGAACATCGCAGCATGGTGGTCTCGGACCGCGACGGACACCTTACTTCTGTAGCCGGGGTCTGTGACCGGGGTCTGACCGAAAGACCGGCCTCACAGAGGCCGGCTACAATCTAATTCCACCGCAACTCCGGGAACACCGCCTCCACCAGCGGCTTCCGAGTCGGATTCCGTGCAACGAAGCATGGGACGCCGGCCAGTTCCGCGCGGAACTCCGGTCCGCGCACCGAACGCAGAGCCACTGCGACAATCGGAAGCAGTTCGCTCGCTTCGTCGGGGTTGGCACTCAGTCGGTCGATGATC
>JAKEEV010000051.1 GCA_022616395.1 Planctomycetia bacterium
ACCGTAGACACCGCCGGTCGGCGATCCGCTGATGGGCTGAATGCCACTCGGCGAACCCATCCCTGGCTGTGTTGGGATGCCGCTGCCGTAGGGATTTGGCACGTTCGGGTAGTTACCGTACCCAGCGCCGGGCTGCATTTGACCGCCCATATCCCACTTGGTGGCCGGTTGAACACCCGAACCGAACTGATGCACCGGCATTCCGTTCTTGTTGGTTCCGGTGGCGTTGCCCGGCAGCGTCGGCGTGCCGTGCAGACCCGGCGGTTGCTTGCCGAACTTTTCTTTCGAGCCGTCGGTGTTCCAGCATCCGACAAGCCCCGTGCAGAGCATCACGCCCAACCCAGCCGCCACGATCCGCAGCCGGCTTCGCTTTCCTTGCGCCATGATTCCCCTCCCCATGAACTCGACGGCGACCCCGGTTCGCCGGCCCGCGACAGCCGGCATCCGTGCCGACTTAGGCGGAGTCTCGTTCGTTCAATCGCGAAGTGCCATAACGGGACGTTGAGCCGAAATCAAGCCGACCTCTCCAGGTTTGTAAAGTAGAAGGCATTCGCTGGGTGCCGTTGCTTTCCATCTGGGTGAAGCAACGGCACCCAGCGAATGCCTTCTACTTTCAAGACTGTCTGCTTGGATCACGGCCCGATGGGAATTGGAGCCTCCGGAGCAACCGGTACGCCTTCGGGACCGATGCCCACAGCGCCACCGCGACGAGCTGCTCCTTCGGGGTCCTCCTGACTGGCGAGTTCGCGTGGAAGTGGGAACGCTGGGTCGGGAGCGAAGTATTGCGGATAGTGTTCCAGGTAGCGCGGACTGGGGAGCGTCATCCCACCGTACCACGTCTGGCAACCGGTCGAGCAACACAAGGTCAGGCTGAGCATGGCCGCGACGCTCGCCAGCCATCTTCGATGAGAGCGCATCTCGTCCTCGCTTCAATTGTCCAGCGACCGCGCGCCCCCCGCGCGCCATCCGGTATTGCCGCTTGTATCGGTCACAGTGGTCGCGAAGCTTCAGAAGAATTTTGCGCCGAGCGAACTGAATTCACTTCACCTAGCGAGTAATCGTTGACCTGGTTCCCTTTCCCTTCTAGCATGGCACCCTGTTGGCTTTCTCTGAGACTCCGCGTGCAGCAATTGCGGAAGCGACTCAGGCAACGCACGAGACACTTGCGGACACTCCTAACGGATGATCGGCACACGGAACAGTCGCCGGCCACGCGCGCTGCCGCTGGAATTGCGGTGGGACGCGCACCGTCCGCTCCCCACTCGCTGGGTGATCCCGGACGGCTCTCGTCAGCGCTTGCCCGGTAAGCCCCCCTCCTCCGGTTTGGATTTCACGGCCTGGATGCATGCGTTATGCGCGGATGTCGCCCAGCGCTGCGAGGAATTGCGCCACATCCTCATGCCGCGCGTGTTGCTCACCTTTACACCGAGCCGCAATCGGAGCCGCTACGGGCTTCAGGCTCGAGTGACGCCCTTACGCTTCCGTAACGGAGCGCTGACACGCCGACACGGTTCGGTCGATTACCAGGTTCAGCGATTTTTCGTCAACGAGAGCGAGATGCTCTACGTCCTGACCTTTTGTCTTCCTCGGTTTCTCGATCAACCCTTCTCCGAAAAACTCATTACCATCTTCCACGAACTGTATCACATCAGCCCGGCGTTCGATGGCGATCTCCGCCGACACCCCGGCCGATACGCGATGCATTCGCGCTCGAAGGATCGCTACGACTCGCGCATGGCCGAATTGGTAAAGGAATACATCGCCGATCACCCCGACGCAGAGATGTTAGACTTCCTGCGGCTGGGTTACCGTGAGCTGTGGGAAAAGCACAGCGGCATCAAGGGCGTGGTGGTTCCGCGCCCGAAGTTATTACCAGTGGGGTTGGCGGCAACACGCGCTGCGGCTCGGAATCAGGAAAACAAGCCGGGGTAGGTCGCGATTGTGGGCAGGTTGGTGAAAAGACAACGCACGCCAGTCATTCGCTCGAAGAAATCGCGAGTCACACCTTCAATCCCTTCCCGAATCGCTTCTTGAGCGACTGTATTCCCTTCAGAGTGACCCCGCAGTGCCGGACGTCGAGGAACTGAAGCTTTGCGGTTGTGGGCAAGGCCACGAGAGCCTTGGTGCCCTCTGCTCTGATCTGGTTGTATGAGAGATCCAGAGTCGTGAGATTCGCGAAAAACGGAGCGGAGACGAGCGCCTTCACACTATTGGCTGTGATCACGTTCCCGCTCAACTCCAGGTGGGTGAGATGTGTGAGGTGTTTCGAGGACACAAGAGCCTTCACTCCTTCGTCTCCTAGGTTGTTGTACGAGAGGTTGAGTTTCCGGAGTTGGGCGAGGTGCTTCGATTTGGCGAGTGCCTCCATCCCTTC
>JAKEEV010000480.1 GCA_022616395.1 Planctomycetia bacterium
AAACCCCATGTTTTCAAGGAGTTGCGGGCCATAAAGGCCACCTCTTTGCAACGCAAAGTGACCAAACCCCATAAATCATGGGAAAAACAAGAAGAGGACAAGACAGGGGGTGGGGGAGGGGGTGAGCGTCTGGATTGTCGGTGGAATCGCGTTTGGCCACACCCAGCCGGCTAACGCCGGCGGTTCGACGGGGTTTGTCGAACACCCAGCGTTAGCAGGCTGGGTTGCGACCGACAAAAGACGCTCACCCTCAGGTGAACAGGTCAACATTTGCGGGCTTCACGCGCACCGCTTTCAAACGTCCTTGTATTTCGTGGACTCTCCCGCAAAGTCTTTCACGGCGTTGCCCTTCGGGGCTTGGTCTGCGAATTGGCTCGTTTCCCAGGGCTTGCGCCCTGGGCTATTATCCAACGCCCCTTCGGGGCGAAGAACCAACCTCCACCGACGATCCGCTGCTACAGTATTCCGCATGAAGCTCACCAAGCTCACCACTGATCATTTTCACGTGCCGCTTGGCCGTTCGTCTCGCATTCCGCTTGGCGAACCGAAACTCGTGAGTGTTCCGGAAGCGGTCGAACTCGTTCTTGTGCATCTCGAAACCGATGCGGGCGTAACTGGTCTCGGCTTCACCTACACGCTTGGTCCCGGCGCGAGTGCGATTCGTGGATTGCTTGACAGCGAACTGCCACAGATTGTGCTCGGCGAAGATCCGCGCGATACGGATCGCTTATTCGCGAAAGCGGAATCGCGATTTCGTTCCGTGAGCTTCGCGGGACTGGCAGCGCGGGCGTATTCAGCGATTGATATTGCGCTCTGGGACGCGAAAGCGAAAGCCGCTGGTGTGCCTCTGGCAAAGTTGCTCGGGAACGCGAAGCCCGCGACTCCGTTTGTCATTTCGGACGCCGCAATCGCTGGCCGAGACGCAGCGGAAACACTCAAGTTCGCGAAACCGCTCCTGAAGCAGGGAGCGATGGGCGTTCGCATCGAAATCGGCTCGTGCGGCGATGTGCAAGCAGACGCGGAGCGCGTGCGCGAGATTCAAGACGGCTTGGGCGAAGACGCGTGGGTCGCCGTGACCGCAGAAGGCCGATTCGATTTAAGCACGGCTCTGGCGCTGACGCACTTCTTCGAGGATGTGGGCGTTGACGTGTTTGAAGACCCGATCCCCGCGTCGGATGTGGTCGGTTACGAGAAACTCGCTCGCTTGGCGGAAGTGCCCATCGCGGTTGGTGCGAACTTCGACACACGCGATGCGTTCTTCAAGGTCATCCGAGACGGCACGATCCGTACTGTTCGTCCTGATGTATGCCGGTTGGGGGGAATCACTCCACTTCTAAAGATCGCGGCGGTCGCGGAAGCCTGTCACGTCGCGGTCTCGCCTGTTCGACTGCCAGAAGTGGGCATTCACCTCGCATGCGGCTTGGCGTCGGTGCCTCACGTCGATTCGGTGACCTGGTTCCGCGACCTCTTCACTGGCGGCCCCGCGATTGAAGGCGGCAAGATGGAGCCTGGAGCTGAGCCAGGCTTGGGGCTGAGCGTGAATGA
>JAKEEV010000481.1 GCA_022616395.1 Planctomycetia bacterium
ACTGGCTTTCTGCCAAGTGGCAGATCGTTCGCAACGCCGTTCGAGCCTATCGCACGCAACCCCACTACCGCCTCCACGCATACCCGACTGCGTAACTCCTATTTGGCTTGGTTTTCGGCGGGTTTTCGCGGTTGAACCCAGCGAATCTGTGGTCGCTCCCTCAGAAACAATCTTCTCCGCTGGCGGGCTTCACCCAGTTTCGTTCGGGGGTGGCAGACCGTCATCGGTCAGCTACCTTGACGAGAACACGGCTCGCGAGGATGTCATGGAACTCGAACTTTTCGCTCAGGCGAACAACAACGCGGCGTTCCAGGCCGGCCAGGTGGTCGGCGGCATCCTCGCTGCTTTCATCTGCGGGGCTATCCCAATCGTGGTGGGGATGAACAAGGGCCAGCCGGTGATCGGAGTGGTCGGCGGGCTTATCTCTGGCGCAACGGGGTTTATCTTCGGCTGTCTCGGAGGCCTTCCCGCGGCTTTGGTTTTTGTGGTTATCATCGTCGTGGTGGAAGGGAGCAGCGGAGGCACTCATAGCCGACGTCGCCGACGCCCTGTCCGGCGGTATGAAGAAGAAGACGATGACGACTACGACTACGATGACGATGACTATGATCGACGCCGACGCCGGAGGTTCGATTAACCTCAAGGAAAGTGCCGCTCGGCAAGCGGCACCTACTCTGACGCTCCCCCTTGCCCGACGTTGTGCGATTCCCGCATAATAGCTGTTACCTACCCTCCCGCTCGTCTCTTTGTCCTCATAAAAAGGACTTCCGCACATGCGACTTCATTTCCGCTTGCTGTCGGGCATCGTCGCGGCCGTCGCGATGCTCACCCTGGCGTCTCCGTCTTCCGCACAGAAGCCCTTCGACGATCCGGTTCTTGAACGGATGCGAAAAGATGTCTTCTTTCTGGCAAGTCAGGAGTGCGAGGGGCGCGGAATCGAGACCAAGGGCATCAACCTCGCCGCGGATTACATCGCCGAGAGCTTCAAGGCTTCCGGGCTGAAGCCCGCGATGGCGAACGGCTCGTACTTCCAGCCGTTCACCGTCACGATGTCGGCGAAGCTCGGCAAGCCAACATCATTCGCTCTGAGAGGCCCCGGCGATGCAAAGAAAGACCCACGACTTGGCAGCGAGTACACCCCAATGGGCTTCAGCCCCACCAGCAAGGCGAAGGGCGATCTGGTGTTCGCAGGCTACGGGATCAGCGCTCCGAACTTGAAGTACGATGACTACGCGGGGCTGGATGTGGAAGGAAAGATCGTCTTCGTGCTGCGCCGAACGCCGAGATACGGCGAGAAGGGCGACAGGCGCTTCGACACCACCGTGCCCGAAGGCGAAGACAGCATTCACTCCGCCTTCGTGACGAAGATCGAGACGGCCGCGAAGCACAAAGCGGCCGCGCTTATCATCGTCAACGACACCGGCTCGGTCGGTCGGCTTGACCCCATCGGGCAGTTCGCCAACCACGCGACCGGCACCACACCGGCTAAGTTCCCGGTCCTGTTCGTCAAGCGCGCGGTGATCGACGAAATCCTGACCGAGGCGAAAGCGAAGTCGCTCACGGAACTTGAGAAGGCGATCAACGAGAACTTGAAGCCGCAATCATTCGCACTGAAGGGCTGGAAGGCCGACACCGAAGTGACCGTCGAGCGCACCGACCTGAAGGTGAAGAATGTTGTGGGCGTGCTGGAAGGCGCGGGGCCGCTGAAAGACGAAACGGTTGTCATCGGCGCTCACTACGACCACGTCGGTTACGGACTGTGGGGCAGCGCTGGCGGGAAGGACGCTCGCGGAAAGCTTCACTACGGTGCAGACGACAACGCCAGCGGAACAACTGGTCTGATGGAACTCGCCCGTCGATACGGCGCTCAGAAGAATCGCCAGGGGCGCAGAATCGTGTTCATCGCGTTCAGCGCGGAAGAACGCGGGCTGCTCGGCTCGGTCCATTACTGCAAGGAGCCGCTGTTCCCGCTGGACAAAACGGTCGCGATGGTCAACATGGACATGATTGGCCGCGTCAAGGAAGTGCCTTCCGACTGGACGGGGCTGTTCGGCAAGCAAGATCGGCTTATCGTTTACGGCACCGGCACCGGCGAGGGGTTCGACAAGCTCGTGGGCGCTGCGGGCAAGAAGCACGACCTCAAGTTAAGCGTGCTCAAGGCCGGCACCGGGCCGAGCGATCACGACTCGTTCTATCGCAAGAGGATTCCCGTGCTGTTCCTCTACACCGGCACGCATCCCGAATATCACCGGCCGACCGACATCGCCGAGAAGATCAACGTGGCCGGCATGAGGAAGGTGACCGACTTCGTGCAACTGATTGCCGACGATCTGCTCACGCGTGTCGTGCCTCCGAAGTATTTTGTGGTCCGCGATCCGTGGAGCGACCCGACCAACCCGCGACCCACGCGACCGATGGGTCCGCGACTCGGCATCCGCCCGGATTACACTTACGAGGGCGAAGGCGTGTTGCTCGAAGGCATCACGCCCGGCGGTATCGCGGAGAAGGCGGGATTGAAGGACGGCGACATCATCGTCGAAGTCGCCGGCAAGCCAACACCAACCATCGTCGCGTACATGAGCGCGATGGGCACCCAAAAACCCGGCACAACCATTGATGTTGTCGTGGACCGAAAAGGGAAAAAGCTCACCCTGAAGGCCAAGTTGGAGTAAAGGCGAAGAGAATGGCCACAAAAAAGCACAAAAGGCACAAAAGAAGACAGAAGACAAAGACAGAAGACTGAATTCAAGATCTCTGTGTCTTTGGTTTTCCTTTCGTGCCTTTTGTGCTTTTTTGTGGCCATTCATTCTTCTGTCTTCTTCCGCGGCTTCTCCTCATCGAGGTTCCCGTGGATATTCCCCGCGTGCAACTCATTCGTCAGATTGCTCCGCAACCCGCGGTGGCCGATGTCGCAGGCACCGTGCGCGAAGCGTGGAAGCGCTCCAAGACCGCCAGGCGCATCAAGCCCGGAATGCGTGTCGCTGTGGGATGCGGAAGTCGCGGGATTAACAACTACCTCGCGATTGCCAAAGCCACTGTTGACGCGCTCAAGGAACTCCGCGCGAAGCCCTTCGTGGTCGCGGCGATGGGTTCGCATGGAGGAGCCACGGCCGAAGGTCAACGCGAACTGCTCGCGAGCTACGATCTCGACGAATCACATCTCGGCGTGCCCGTCCTGACCGACATGGACGCCCAGAACATCGGAACGAACTCGTGGGGCCAGCCGGTCTGGTGGGACAAGAACGCGCTTTCGGCTGATGCCGTGGTGACGGTGTCTCGCGTGAAGCCGCACACGGACTTTCGCGGAGCGTTCGAGAGCGGCATTCTGAAGATGCTCGTGATTGGGCTAGGCAAGCGCGACGGGGCCGATCAAGTTCACAGCTTCGGCCCGCGTGGGCTGCGCGAGATGATTCCCGAATCGGGGAAGGTCATTCTGAAGTCAACGCCCTTCATCGGCGGGCTGGCCGTGTTGGAGAACAGCTACGAGGAGACCGCGAAACTCGAAGTTGTGGATCGCGATGATCTGTGGGAGCGCGAACCGGTACTCTTGGAAGAAGCGCGGAAGATGATGGGCCGGCTGCCGTTTGCGGCGATGGATGTACTCGTGATCGGCGAGTGCGGAAAGAACTACTCCGGCGCCGGGATGGACCCGAACGTCATCGGCCGGATGCTGATCGAGGCTTCGCCTGAAGCCGAGACGAACGACCCGAAGATTGTTCGCATCGGCGTGCTGGACGTTTCACCAGAGAGCCACGGCAACGCGACCGGCATCGGACTGGCCGACCTCACAACCAACCGAGCGATTGCGAGCATTGATCAGGGTCCGTTCCGCATGAACAACCTCACTGCGCGCTCGCTCTGGCGCTCGAAGTTGCCGTTCGCGTTCGAGACGGATCGAGAAGTGATCGAAGTCTGTATCGAGACATGCTGGCAGCCGGAGTTCGACAAGGTGAAGTTCTGCGTGATCCCCAACACGCTGGAGGTCGCGGAGATGTGGATCTCGGCTCCTCTGGTCGCCGAAGCGAAGACCAACCCGCATTTGCAACTCGTTGGCGAGCCTATCGCCCTTCCCTTCGACATGCACGGAAACTTGCTTCAAGAGAAACTCTTCCCGCACAGCGTTCGCGGTCGACGCGCGAAGGGGCTTTAGTAGGCACAATCGCCCTTCCTGATTCGGGGGGTTCACGATGAAGACGCGATTCGTGGTGATACTGGGAATCGGCCTCGTGGGGATTCCCTCTTTGGCGGTCAAGGCGGAGGTCAAGGTCGAGCCGGATAAGGAGAACGTCGCTGCGAGCCGGATTGAAGGAGACTGGCAGCTCGATGCCGCGTTGACCAAGCGACTGACGGACAAGGAGCCGAAGGAAAAGGCTCTGGCGATCTCCTTCAAGAGCGATCCCGACATCGCCAAGAAGATCCCGGCGAAGTATGAGAAGTTTCTCGCGGGTAAGAAGGTCTACATGGCCGGAGTGATGACCCTTCAGGAAGCGAAGCCGAAGCAGCACCCATTCATCTTGACCGAACATCGAGGCAATCCGCATGTGGTCTTCTTCCGGGAACGAGACGGCGACCCACTCGGAGACGCCGAGTCGTTCAACGTGATGCTTGCCGTGGCCAAGGACAAACAGAACGACTTGCTCTTCATCGGTGGTGACTTCAACAATCAGCCGTTCAGCGCCTTCGTACGCGCGAAAGTCGAGAAGAAGTGATGGCTCTGGTGTCGCGCCGCGGTGGGAAAGCGTCACACCGCGGCGCGGCCTTCAGACTTCCAATCGGTAAGTCCACACACATCTTGCCCACGTCGCCATGCCCGCGTAGTTCGCATAATCCGCAAGTCCGCCACTCCGCTTAATCGGAATCGTCTTCGATCGGCTCAAGTCCCCTCGGTCGGGCGCGTTCGCAACCTAGAATCGGAAGTCAGAGTGCGCTTGGTGTGGCGCACCGGTCTGAGGGGACCGCCATGATCCGCAAGATATTGCTCAGCGCTGTTGCAATGGTGCTGATGGTCGGAGTGATCGGTTGCCGACACAAGTGCTTCCTGAAGGACGAATGTCGGCCGCGACCGCCCGCGTTCGTGCCGGACGGGGGTAATCCGAACCTGCTCCCGCCGCCCGGTGTGCCGACCACACCCATACCTTCTCCCTTCCCGCCTCCTTCGG
>JAKEEV010000482.1 GCA_022616395.1 Planctomycetia bacterium
TGAATCAACGCGTCCGCCTTCTCGGTCGTCACATTCATCGCACGGACATCGTTCACTAAGCAGGCCGGTGCGCCGTCGCAGGCTCCGATACACTCCGCGAACTCCAGCGTGATCGCTCCGTCGGCGGTTGTCTGACCGCACTTCACGCCGAGTTTCGTCTCGCAGTGTTCGAGCAACTCGTAAGCCCCGCGAAGCATACACGCCAGCCCGCGACACACCCACAATCGCGTCTTGCCGAGCTTTTCACCTTCGCCCTTGAAGAACTCGTAGAAGGTCATCGTGTCGTGAACTTCCGCCGGGTGCAGTTCCAGAATCTCTGCGATCTCGACGATGGCCTCGTTCGACACGGTGCGTAGTTCGTCGTGAACGAGGTGCAGCGCCGGCAGCGTCACCGCTTGCTTGCGCGGATACTTCGGGATGAACGCCTTGATCTTCTCGCGAAGCTCAGGACTCAACACCGGCATTGGAGACTCCAAAATCAAAGCAGAATGGCCACAAAAAAGCACAAAAGGCACAAAAGAAAACAAGTGAATTGAACTCAATCTTCTGTCTTTGTCTTCTGTATTCTTTTGTGCCTTTTGTGCTTTTTTGTGGCCATTCTCTTCTCACCGATCCAGTTCCGCCGCGATGATGTTCAGGCTACCGAGAATCGCGGGCACGTCGGAAAGTTGGTGACCTTCCATCATGATCGGGAACACCGCGAAGTGAATGAACGACGGCGGGCGAGTGCGTGCTCGGAACGCCTTGCCGCTGCCGTCAGCCACCACATAGAAACCAAGTTCGCCGTTCGCGGTTTCGTTCGCGCCGTAGAGTTCTTCCACCGGCGTTTCCCACCGTCGGTTCCACATAAATAACTCAAAGTGTTGAATTAAACCCTCAATACTTCTATATGTCGCGGTCTTGTCGGGGATCGTGAGCTTGTCGTTGAGTTCGACATTCACCGCGCCCGCGGGCAGGTTCTCCACAGCAGCAGCGATGATCTTCACCGATTCCTGCATCTCGCCCATGCGAACGAGATAGCGGTTGTAGCAATCGCCTCCCTTTCCGCACACCACTTTGAAGGATGCCGAAAGATCCTTGTACGCGAGATACGGCTCATCTTTCCGCAAATCGCGAACGACTCCGCTTGCTCGTGCAACTGGACCGGAGCAACTGTAGCTGATCGCGTCTTCTTTGCTCAGAACGCCGATGCCCTTCGTGCGGTCGATGAAGATGCGGTTGCGGTTGAGCAGCCGGCAGATGTCGCCATGCACTTTCGGGAACGTCTTCACGAAGTCGCGGACTTGGTTCACCACATCATCCGAGATGTCGGCCATGAGTCCGCCAACGCGAGTGTAGCTGGGATGGAACCGCTGGCCGGAGGCCGATTCCATGATGTTGTAGACCTTCTCGCGTGCGTTGAAGGCGTACAGGAACGCCGTGAGGCCGCCCAAGTCGAGCGCAGCGGCACCGATGCAGAGTAAGTGATCGCTGATGCGCGCCAGTTCCGCAAGGATGGTGCGGATGTATTTACATCGTGGAGTAATCTCAATGTTGAGCAACTTTTCTACAACATGATGCCATGCAATTTCATTTGCAACCGGACTGATATAGTTCATCCGGTCAACGATGGTCACATATTGATTGAAGTCGAGGTCTTCTCCGAGCTTCTCGAAGCCAGAATGTAGGTAACCAATATCCGGTACGGCCTTCACGACCGTTTCGCCGTCCAGCGTGAGGATGAGGCGAAGCGTGGTGTGAGTCGCCGGATGCTGTGGCCCGAAGTTCAACGTGTAGAGGAACTCCTGGTTCGCACCCGCGATGTCTTCGGCAACAGGATGGGTAGTTTCGAGCGGCATTGCTCTCTCCGGGCGAACCCGCCCGCAAGGGCGGTGGGTGAAGTCACGACCCGCCGCCCTTGCGGGCGGGGTTCGCCTAACTCTCGGCACGCGTCACGGTCGGGAAGTTGTGGCGTTCGCCGTATCCGCGAAGCGGGTAGTCCTTGCGGAGCGGATGACCAGTGAACTCCGTCGGCATCAGGATGCGCCGCATATCGGGGTGACCGAGGAAGCGCACGCCGTACATGTCGTACACTTCGCGTTCCATCCAGTCAGCTCCCTTCCACAACTCCACCACCGACGGCAACTCTGGGTCCGGGTCGTTGGTGAACGCCTTCACGAACACGCGCTCGCCGGTGGCCGTGTTCGTCAGTCCGTAGACGACGCAATAGCGGTCGGTCGCGTGCGGGTAGTTCAGGTAGTCGATGCCGCCGAGTTCCGCCAGGAAATCAAAGCCGCATTCTTCCTTCAGACACTTCAACAGCGGAAGCAGCACGTCGGGCGTCTTCTCCGCGTCCATCAGCACGCGCGTGTTGTCCCGAAATGTGCTCGTGGTGAACGCGCCGGCGAACTTCGCTTTGAGTGTGTCGAGGAAGGGCATGGGTTGCTCTTCATAGTAGTCATCACGCTCCGCGTGATGCCGCCGCGAAGCGGCGGAGATTTACCCGCTCGGTTACCCTCGCGGTTCGCCAAAGACAGTGCTCGCTGCGCTCGCAACATCACGCGGAGCGTGATGACTACTCTGAAGACGTCGGCAACGAGCGCAACCGAGTCGCGGTGTTGAAGTCGCCCGGTGACACGATCATTTCTTCCGGAGCCAGTTCGCGAGCCAGCGCCGTTGGGCCTTCGTAAGCGGTGCGCGATGCAAATTCGCGCGCGTCGATTGTGCCAGTCTTCTGCACCTTCTCTTGAAGATCGAGGATCGAGCGAATCAACTGCTCCGGTCGCGGAGGACAGCCGGGCACGTACACATCCACCGGAATGAATCGGTCGATGCCTTGCACGACCGCGTAGGTATCGAATACGCCTCCGCTGGACGCGCACGCGCCCATGCTGATGCACCACTTCGGTTCCGGCATCTGCAACCAGATGCGCTGCATCACCGGCACCATCTTCATCACCACTCGACCCGCGACAATCATCACGTCGCACTGTCTCGGAGAGAATCGCATCGCTTCCGCGCCGAAGCGCGCGATGTCGTATCGGCTGCTCGCGGTCGCCATCAGTTCGATTCCGCAACACGCGGTGGCAAACGGCATCGGCCAGAGGCTGTGCTTGCGGACCAAGTTCGCCAGATGATCGAGCGGGGCAATCAGGAAGTCCGGCAACAGGTTGGTTAGCGCCACTGAAACACCCCTTTCTTCCACGCGTAGACGTAACCAATCGCCAGCGTTGCCATGAACACGAGAATTTCAATGAACACAACCGTTCCGAACGCGGCCTTCCAAACGGTATCGCCAGAGTCTCCGTAAGCGATCACCGCCCACGGATAGAGGAAGAGCAGTTCGACATCGAACACGAGGAAGAGAATCGCGATCAGATAGAACTTGATGTCGAACTGCATCCGGGCCGAGCCGACCGGGTCCATGCCGGACTCGTAAGGCATCTCCTTGATCTTCGTCGGCTTTCGCGGCTTGAACGGAAACAGGTGCGTCGCCGCAATCGTGCCCAGCGCGAAGAGCGCGACCACGCCCGCGTAGAGGAGGATTGGGTAGTAAGCCGTCAGATCGAAGGCCGGTTCGATCCCGGCCGGCGTTTGAACGGGTGTAACCGGCATATCCGTGGCCTTTCTCTCTCTTGTGAATCTTTTCACAAGGGCGGCCAAAAAACAACCTCGACAACGGTCGAGGTCTGCGGTTTCTTGCACAGTGATAGTATGTAAGCTGGTTGTGCTGGCAAGAAAGGAAGCCAACGCTCGCTCGTCTGCTCCGTTTGAAGGACAACGCCTTCCTGTTCACCTTCGGAGACTCGTCATGATCGCGAAGTTCCTTTCGCTGACGTTCGTGTTCGCGTTATGTTCTGGACTGGCGACGGCACAGCCGGACCCGAAGCCGGTTGCGGACAAGAAGCTCGTCACGAAGCTCTACAACATCAAGCATCTGATTGGTGAACGCGGAAAGGCGAGCGGGCTGGCGGATGCGGACGCGGTTATCAAGGTGCTCCTGGAGACGTTCCCGCAACTTCGCGATCTGAAGCCGGGCACTGATGGCCCGCAGATTGTCGAACGCGATGGCAACAAGCTCGCAATCCGAACGACTGAGGAGGTTCACGGCGAGATCAAGGATCTTCTCGAAGCGCTGGAGCGGCTTCAGGATTTGGCTGTGGACATCAAAGCCGATGTGATCGAAATCGACACGGTCGCGTTTGCCAAACTTCAGAAGGTACTGGCAAAGGGGAATGTGAAACCGCCAGTGTTATTCGCAATGGGCGAAGAGATCGAGGACGAGAAGAAGCTGGAGGCCGCGAAGAAGGTGATGGAGGAAGCCAACAAGATTCTGAAGGCCGGCCTCGTGGTGCAAACTTCCAGCGGGCGGTTCCTCAACGGTGCGGAAGCGACAATCTCGGCGCGCCAATCCGTGCTGACTTACACGAATCACCTGGAGACTGGCTTCCGCGAGACGCCGTTGTTCATGAAGCAGGGGTTTACATTGGTCGCGGTGCCGGTGGTGTCCGCAGATCGACGGTTCATCCGCTTCAAGCTGACGGAACAATCGACCGTGGTAACCGGCATGAAGAAGAAGGAGTTTGAAGAGAATGGCGCGAAGATTATCGCGCAATCGCCGGTGGTGGAAGACTTCGGCGCGACCGGCTCCGCAGTTGTCGCCGACGGCAGCACGATTCTGTTCCGACTTGCCTACGCGCCGAAGGACAAGGTGTGGGTCGTGGTGGTGAAGCCGACGATCTACATCCGGGCCGAAGAAGAGGAACTCAATCGCCTCCGGTTGAAGAGGTGGTTCGACTTCTTCCTCGGTCGCTGACGACGGAGCCGCGACCGTGAGGGAGCGAAGATCAGAGCCGCGACCGTGAGGGAGCGTAAAACACAACGCTCCCTCACGGTCGCGGCTCTGATTTGCGCTCGGCTCGCGGCACCGACTCCCGCACCAGTCGCCCCAACAGCCCGCCCATTCGCTCGATTGCGAGTTTCGCGTTCACCAGCACTTCGGCGTGATCGAGCGTTGTGTCTCCGAGGCCCGCAGCCTGATTCGTGATGCACGAGATTCCCGCAACTTCCAGCCCTAATCGAAACGCTTCTTCTGCTTCCATCGCGGTGGACATGCCGACCGCGTCCGCGTTGCACTTCGCGAGCGCACGGATTTCCGCAGGAGTTTCGTAACTCGGTCCAGTGAGAGCCGCGTAGATGCCCGCGAGCAACTCGCGGCCGTTTGCACGCTCGTGCGATTGCATCGCGGAGATGAGTGAGGGGGAATAGGGTTGTGACAGTCCGTTGTCACTCGCCAACGGCCGCCACGCATGCGGTTCCAACAGCTTGATGTGTCCGCGAATCGCCATCAGCCCGCCGGGTGCCAGCGCCGGGTTGATTCCGCCGGCCGCGTTCGTCAGCACGAGCCGTTTTGCGCCGAGTTTCTTCGCGGTGCGAATCGTTCCGGTCACCACGTTCCACGGATGACCTTCGTAGAAGTGCAATCGACCGAGGAAGAGCAGGGCGGGCACGCCGGACCACTCGCCGACCGCCAACCGTCCGCCGTGACCGTGAACCGTTGGCGGAACCAGTCCCGGAATGTCTCCGAAACTCACCATCGCGCGCTCAACGAATGCCGCGGTCGCGCCCGCCAGACCAGAGCCGAGCACAATGGCCGTTCGCGGGGCAAGTGCAGCAACGGTCTCAGCAAACTCAGCGAACGGGGACATTGCGAAACGGCTTTGAAAGTAGTAGTAGGCATTCGCTGGGGCCGTTGTTCATAGTAGTCCTCACGCTCCGCGTGAGGTCGCGAGCAACGCGAGCGAGTTTTGCGAGGGAAGAAATCTCCGCCGCTGTCGCGGCGGCCTCACGCGGAGCTACTATGAAGCCGGCGTTAACTCGCCAGTTGATCGAGCGAATCGAGCGCGGGAGGAGGGGGCGTTTCGGCGAGTTCAATAAACATCTGTTTGGTTCGCACCGCCCAGCCGATGAACTGAGCGGCTCCTTCGACTCCAAGCCGGTCGGAATTCACCACCACGTCATACGCGGTCAGATCGTTTGGATCGAGAGCCAGAGTGCGGTCGAGGAAGGTCGCGCGCTGTTCGTCTCGTGAGCGCACTTCCTCCGCGGCCTCCGGGCGAGTGAGCCGAAGCGACTGAGCCATGTACGCGATTCGAGATTCGAGCGGTGCCACGATTCGGACGTGAATGGTTGTCTCGTGAGGCAGCATGAACCCCGCGGCGCGGCCCACGATGACCGCGTTTCCACGAGCCGCGACCGTCAGCACAAGCCGAATGAGCTTCAGCGTGTCTCCATCGGCATTCAGCCCGCGGTCTTGTTGAAGGTGGGCGAGCTGCGCCTCTGCCCACTCGCGTGCCTCGTTTGGCACATCGGCCAAAAGTTGCGAGCGTGCGGTGTCATCTTGCGCGAGGTAGTTGAGCGTTTCGTGATCGAAGACTTGCCAGGCGAGAATCTCCGCGACCTTGCGCGCGATGCTCGTTCCGCGTGCTCCGGCCTCGCGGCTAATGGCAACCGTTAACCCGCGTGGGCGCGTCAGTGGCGCGGACTCGATTCGGTCGCCGCGGAAGCCGTGAAGCGGGGCGATGGGCAGATCGAGCGATTCGGTGGAAGTCGGGGCGGGCATCTCAGGAATCTCACAGGTCATCCCGGTATTCCGACCGGGAGAAGAGCCACATGCCGAGGAGGGTGATCGCGACTGTTGCGAAGACGAGCACGCACCAGGCGGTCAGCGCGGAAACCGGCTCCGATACTGCCAGCATGTCGGCCGGGTAACCCGCGTCCACTGCCTCATTATACATCAGCGACCGCGCGTAAAAGGTCAGGCTCAGTAACTTCAAGCTGCCGGGCAAAGACGGAACGAGCGCTTCAAAGAAGAACACGTATATCAATCCGACGACAACCGGCCGGCGGAAGATTGATCCGATGAGGTGGAACAGAGCCGCGAACGTCACCGTTGCCATCACCGCCGGCGGCCAGTAGAGAGCGAGCGCTTCGCGTCCGCGTTCGCCACCCGCCAGGCAAAGAGCCACAAAGCCGCCCGTGCCGAACGCCATGCACCACGGGAGCGTGCCGAGGAACTTCGCCAGATAGATTCCGCTGCGCGGAATTGGTCGCGTCATGAGCCAGACGAGCGATCGGCTTTCGCGATCCGTGCCGAACGCGGCGCTAGCATACGAGAGCGTGAAGAGCGGAAGCACGAAGCCCAGAAACGTTCCGAGAATCACCCACCGCGAGTAATTCATGAACGCCCACTCGCGCAGAAACTTCTCGGACTGCATCACCGCGTGCGGAACCGAAAGGATGAGCGATTGCAGTGCGTTTTTGGTTGGGTTGAAGGGGTTGGGCACTTCGGCCGGATGAATCGGCGGGCGCGCTTTGGAATCGTATCGCTTGAGGTCGTAGCGATTGTGCGGAAGCATCTGCTCCGCGGCCTGGCGATAGGTCACTCCTCGACGCGCTCGCTGATTGGGAAGCCCCCAACCGCCCGGCTGGTTGCTCACCACAGCTACCCACGACACCACCAACGCCAACAGCACAAGCGACACCCAGCCCATCTGCCTGACGCGCCAGTGACGCTGAAAGCTCTGCACCACAAGAACCGCCCAGGCGCGGAACGCCGACGGGGCGATTTCAGATTGGAGATTTGTGATTTCAGATTGAGAAGAAGCGCCGTCGGCCATTCACACACCTCATCGAAACGCGACGCGCTCCACGACAGAGTTGTATTCAATCATCAATCGCAAATCTGCAATCTCAAATCCTAGAGACGGTTTCAAAAGGTCGAAAGCCGGGTTGCCGACATTCTATAGATTGCCAGATAGCCAACATTGCCACACACACCCACTGGCAATCTACCATTACTAGACAGCAAA
>JAKEEV010000483.1 GCA_022616395.1 Planctomycetia bacterium
ATCGTCGAGCACGAGCAGTTCGGCTTCGAGTTCCTCCACGGCTGTTTCTGCAAGCATCACGCGATCAGGCCCTTGCAGGTGAGGAACATCGGGCAAGTTCTCTTCCAGCACCATCGCCTCGTCGTTCCTTCCGCTCTGTGTGCCATACCCGCGGCTCAAGATTGCAACTTGCACGTCGCGTTCGCGAAAGAATCGCGCGACCCATTCCACGCAAGGCGTCTTGCCGGTTCCGCCAAGCGTGAGGTTACCGACACTGACCACCGGCACCGCGGCGCGATGAACTCGCTTCCAGCCGCGATCAAAAAGCTTGTTGCGCGTCCACGCGCCGAGACCGTAGGGCCAGCTTGCCAGGCGCAGACCGCAGCGCGCGGCGAACGCCAGCGGGCTGCGACGCTCTTTGCGAATCAGTGCATACCAGGTTTCCGGTTCAATTCAGGTGTCCTCCGCTGTTTCAAAGGCGGCGGACTGTATCAGGGGTGAATAAGACGTGTCAACGCGAAGCGCGCGGGAAGCTCGCTCCCTTGCGGTCGCGGCTCGTTAACGCACAACGAGCCGCGACCGCAAGGGAGCGGGGCTACTTGCTTACATCGCGGCCAGCGGGTGCTTGCGGTTCTTCAGCGGCAAGTCCACGGGTCGTTCCAAGCGGTGAGATTCATACACGGCCAGGATCATTTCGAGCGCGCCGCGGCCGTCGACCAGGCTGTCGAGCGGAGCGCGGTCCTTCTCGATTGCTTCAATCAGGTCGTTCACGATCAGGATGTTGCCGTTGTCCAGCCCTTTGGTTGTCGGCGGTTCGGGTTTGCCGATTCCCGCTGACGTGATTTCTTGCCACGGGGCTTTGTTTCTTCCGAACATGCCGCTGGGATCTTCGCAAAGAAACGCAACGGGCAGAATCCCGAAGCCGACGTGAATGACGCCTTTCGTTCCGCGCACTTCGAGCCAATAACGCGTATTCGCGCCGGCTTTCGCAACATGCGTGGTGTAATTGGCGACCGCCAGACCCGAGAAGCCGTAGCGAGCGGAGATGTGGTCGCCCATGATCGGGCCGATTTGCTCGCCACCTTGCCGGATGTCGCCCGAGACTGCTTTCTTGCCGTTTTGTTGAATGCGAGCGAAGCACCACTTCGCATCACCCGCCAGATGTCGCATCAGGTCGAACGTGTGCGTGCCAAGTACCATCATGTCTTCGCCACCGCCCCGACGATCTTCCTTGCCGTGCCCGCGAAGTTCCAGCACATCGCCGATCTTCCCCTCGCCAATCAAGTCCTTTATCACTTTCACGCGCGGGCTGTATCGCGTCTGGTGTGCAACTGCGCACTTCACATGATGCTTCTCGCACGCCGCGACCATCTCGTCGGCTTGCTGAAGAGTCTGAGCAACGGGCTTTTCGAGGAAGATACTCGCTCCGTGTTCAGCACAGGCGATGACCATGTCGCGGTGACAGTCCGGCCAGCGATCCGCGACGCTGACGATCTGCGGCTTCTCCTTCTTGAGCATCTCGCGATAGTCCGCGTAGGTGGTCTTCGCGCCGAGCTTCTTGGCGGCTTCCGCGCGGCCTTTTTCGTTCTCGTCGGCGACCGCGACGATCTCCGCCTTGTCGCACTTCAACCAAACGGTGTCGAGCGCGTGGCCGTAGTTGCCTTTGCCGGTGCGACCAATCACCGCGATACGATACTTTGGCATGGGAAGGCTCCGGAAAGTACCGTCGGCCTAACGGCCCGACGCTCACAAAGCAACCGTCGGCCTGACTGCCCGACGCTCATTTGGCACGATTCTCTCCATTCGCGGAGTAGTTCGCAACCGCCCGCTCACGATAAGATGGAAGAAACGGCGAGGGCGATGCGATGTCGGTTCGAAATATGCGGCTGGCGGTCGGGTTGTTCTTTCTCGTCACCGGGGTGGCTCTCCTGGCTCTGTTGGTGTTCAAGCCCGAAGCCGCGGGGAAGCTCAACAGCCCAACGCGGCTGTTCATCGGGGCGTTACTGGCGCTGGTGCTCAGTGGAGTGAATCTCGCGAAGTGGTACGCGAGTTGGCTGGCGTTCCAGCAGTCCGCGACTCCAGTGCGCCAGCCGCTTCAACCCGATCCACTGGCCGAACGAT
>JAKEEV010000484.1 GCA_022616395.1 Planctomycetia bacterium
GCGAAGTTCGTCCGCGAGATCACCTCGGCCTTCAAGACTGCCTTCGCCAACGCCGCCAACCGAGTGAAGGATCGCGAAGGCCGACACGCGAAGGTGAAGTTCACCTCGCGACTCGACTACGTTCCTTTCAGACTCAAAGAGGATTCCCCAGTCGTGCGCAGAGCGGAAACCGCGGTCCGCGCCATCGAACGCGAGCCGAACATCCGCACAACCAACGGCGGACTTGATGCGAACTGGATGGTCAAGCATGGCGTCCCGACCGTCACCTTCGGAGCGGGGCAAAACGAGATTCACACGGTAAAGGAATACGTTGACTTGACGGAATTCGAAAGCGGCTGCCGACTGGCCCTGACACTGGCAACGATGGAGTGATTATCAGAGCCGCGACCGTGAGGGAGGATCTTGCGGAAACGCTCTTGACCAGTCTCAAGTCTTGACCCCGAAGGGGTCGGACAGCATAGCCCAGGGCAACGCCCTGGGTTAGCAGTCGGTTTTGTTTTGCAGGCTGAAAGCCTGGGACAAAGTTTGTCGCAGCCCTTCAGGCTGCCCAATCCAACACTTCTTCAACCCAGGGCGTTGCCCTGGGCTACGTTGTCCCAGCCCTTCGGGCTGAATACCAAACTCCGACAGAGCCTTTCAACAGAGCAAATGCGAGTGTAAACTTGGAGCGGATAGGAGAGAATCATGTACCTGATCCTGTCTGCTCATCTGCTTGGTGCCACGCTGGTGTCCGTGTTGGAGGATCCTAGTAACCCGCCGGCACTTCCCAAGTTCAAACCCGAACTTCACAAGTGGTATGCGGAACGGGAACACGAGCGGTCGTCGCTCCAAATCGTCGATGAACTGGCCAAAGAGGTGACCGGACAACGAGTGGTAACGGCCCTGCCAGTCCGCATTATTGATCCCAAGCAGGCGAGGGAGATCATCAATCGGCTGTTCAAAGACAACGCGTGTCTCTTGATTGTTCCCCTCGCCAAGAGGAAATGCCTTGCACTTCGCACGGATCCGAACACAACTGCACAGATTCAATTGTTCCTGGAGTGCCTCGATCAAATCGCAAGTTCGAAGGGCGGTCTTGCCTTCCGGCTTCATCAGACGCAGGGCATTCCTGTAACACTCAACGAGTTGGAGATCGCTCGGGCGCATCTGCGATATCTCGAGAGCCTCGCTCCGCCTCAATTCCCATAACTCGCAAGAACAACAAACCCGGAACCGCGAGCGGTTCCGGGTTCGAGTGTTCTCCCACACCACCATCACACCCCGGCGGGAATGGGCCGCGGGTTGGCTCGGTTGTAGCCGCCGGCTCGGTGGAGGATGTTCCACGCTTCCGTCTGTCGGCCGTTGGCGTCCACGGTGACGAGGAATCGACCGCCGTGAACTTCGGTCTCGTAGTATTTGGCGTCCTCTTCGGGAATGCCCAGGCCGACCAGTGCGCCGACCAGACCGACAATCGCAGCCCCACCGGCGGCGTTCAGCAGGATGGTGCCGAGCGTGCCAACAGCCAGCACCGGACCGATCACTGGAATCACGCCGCTGAGTACGCCCAGGCCAATCAGCGCGCCTGCGCCCGCGCCCACAACTGCGCCAGCCGCCGCGCCTTCTTCGACCATCGTCTCCTCACCGTTCTTCTCGGTTACCATGCGGCCGGTCGTATCGCGCGTCACCATCCCAATTCGGTCGGTCGCAAAGCCCGCGGTTCGCAGATCGTTGATGGCTTGCTCCGCTTCCGAGCGGGTGTAGAAGACACCGACCACGGCGTTGTTAGTTGCAGCCTTCATATTGCCTCTTGACTTGTCTGCTGGGTCGTCTTCTCAACCGGGCGACCCCGAACCGGTGAGAGGAGAAACTTGCACACCCGATGCCAACGAAACAACTTCCGGCCGCAAAAGCACATACATTCCGCACCACGACCATAAAGACGCAAGCGGACGCGCACTGTTGCGCGTCCGCTTGCCTATGATCAGAGCCGGAAGCGTCAGCGACGGTGATTTGTTTTGGATCACACCCGTCGCTGACGCTTCCGGCTCTGTTTTGGATCACACCCGTCGCTGACGCTTCCGGCTCTGATTGATCAGAACTTCATCTTGTACTTGCTTTCGAGTTTCCGCTTGGTGTCGGCGAGCATGTTGTCGATCTGTGCCCAGGTGTCGTCGCGTTTCTTCTTGTCATTGGCAATGACCTTCGACATCTCACCCAGGATCTCGGGCACGTTTGTCTGCGCGCTAGTCGGCGCGAAAGCCAAGCCCCCCCATCCGCCCCACCACCCGCCCCAGAGCGCATTTCGCTCGGTGTATACGTATCCCTTCTGAGCAAGGGCGTCCAAATCGAGGGGCACACCACGCAAACTGTTTGCAATGGCTCGCAGTCGCTTGGCCGATTCAAACGCGAAGTCGACCGCCAACGGATCCACGTTCTTGCGACCGATGTGCTCCAGTTGAGCGGCGGCCTTGTCGTGCCAGGTCGCGGTCTTTTCGTAGTTCTTGTTCTCCTTCACCTTCCTGATGTCCGCCAAAATGGAATCGACGGCAACAAGGTAGCGTTGAGTCGCTCCGGCGGTTGGCTCGTCGTTCATCACCGGGGCTTCCGACGACAATCCCGGCTGCGGGAACGAGAACAGAGACACAATCCGCTTCAAATCGCTCGATGACATCGAACCGGAAAGCGTCATGGTCGTGTCCGTGAACACTACCTCCCACGAATTGAGACCTTCAATCGCTATGCCGAACGAGTCGACCAGTTCCAGGAACAAATCCTTGAGCACTCCCTTGTAGCGGTTCACATCATCGGGCCACTCGACGACCAGCGTTCCTTTGACAGTGTCGGTGACCTTCGCGGAGAACGTCAGCCCCTTCATGCGACTGAGGAACACCGACAGCGCGAACTGATTCACGTTCTTGTTCTTGACCATGACCGGACTGACTCTCAGCCCGAACCGCAACACGGTTGGCTCCACCACGTCTTCCAGATCCAGCGCGATGGTAAGAGTGTTCTCACCCGAACCATCTGCTGCTTTGCGCAGAATGGGCGAGAGGGGAGGAAGTTTCCCCGCCTTGTTCGCCTTCAGCCAGCGAGCGACATATTGCCGGTCAGCGGGATAGACCGCGGCCAGGATCGAGCCGGGGAAGTTGGTGAAATACACGTTGCGCGGAGACAGGACCGTGAGTTGCCCGGCGATTTCGGCAGTGGTTCCTCCTTCGCGGGTGGCGAGTTCCTTGAAGTTGGGCAAGTTCCTCACCTTGACCAAGCCGATCTGAAAATCCCGCACCATTGTGGTGAAGTTGATTTCGCTGGTGATCGCGAGATGGTCGCCATCGGGAGGCATGAACCCCAGCCCGCCGTAACCGCTCTGCTGAGTCTTCTCGGCCCACTTCTCGTTCTTGGCGAGCTGACTGGCGAACGCCCCCTTCACGTCGATCAACACGATCGTGTTCGTGTTCCCGGAGGCATGTTTGAGCAGCTCGTCGTAGGGACTAGCCGCCAGCGTGGTGCCAGCCAACCCAAGTGCCAGAGCCGCGGCAAGAACGAAGCGAGACATGAGATTCCTCCGGTGCGATGCCAGATTCTCTCTCGTTCTCGCCGGGTGCGCGCTGGAAGTCAAGCGATCAGACGCGTTTCCAGTGTGGTTCGCGCCCTCCACAAGCAACACAGGTGAACCGCGACCGTCACAGTAGTTTCAAGTTGGGATTGGGAGAGGGCATGGTATTTTCAGCCCACCTCAGCCAACTTCCTGCGGTCAGACGAGGGCGGAGGCCAGGACTCCACAGAAACGCTACCCTGCACCCCACGCCAAGTGAGCCAAGTGAGCCAGGCGAGGACCGCGAAAACACGCAAACAGAGAATGGCAACTGGCATAGACAGATGTTCACTTTAAGTGTAGAGTGGAGAATGGGTTGGGAGCGATCTTTGACAACCGAACCGCTAGTGCAGAAGCACCCGCTCC
>JAKEEV010000485.1 GCA_022616395.1 Planctomycetia bacterium
ACTCAAGCAGGCGATCGCGTGGACGCGAGGCGAGAATGACAACGTCCGCGTGACGCTGGTGCACGTGCCGGAGGTCGATGTACGCGAAGTGCGGACCAAGATGGGGCTTAGCCAGGCGCAATTCGCCACCAAGTTCGGTTTCCCGCCGGCCACGTTGCGGAACTGGGAACAGGGCCGGGCGCGGCCGGACGCGCCCACCCGCGTGCTGCTGGCGGTAATCGCCAAGCATCCCGAGGCGGTTGAGGACGTATTGCGGAAGGCGAGTTGATCCATAGTTGCTTGGAATCCTCCAAGGGACCGAATTCCACCCACGGCGGATCCCGCGTCGTGGGCCGCATACGCAGGGATCGGGGAAGAGCTTTTCGATGGTCTTCTTCTCGCAGAAGGTATTGCGGCGGCTTCCCGGCAACTGGACATTCGTGATCGTCACCGACCGGGAGGACCTGGACGGCCAAATTTATCGGAACTTTGCGAGCACGGGCGCCGTGCTCGAGGACGAGCAGCGGGTGCGGGCCGAAAGCGGCGAAAGCCTAAAGCGAATGCTGAACAAAGAAGATCACCGCTACGTCTTCACGCTGATTCAAAAGTTCCGCACTGAGCATGGCGAACGCTACCCGGTTCTGTCCACGCGATCCGACATCATCGTCATCACCGACGAAGCTCACCGAAGCCAGTACGACATTTTCGCGATGAACATGCGGAACGCTCTGCCGAACGCCGCCTTCATTGGGTTCACTGGAACGCCGCTCATGGCAGGTGAGGAACTGACCAAGGCGGTTTTCGGCGATTACATCAGCGTCTACAATTTCAAAGAGTCTGTGGACGACCAGAACACGGTTCCTCTGTACTATGAGAATCGCATTCCAGAACTGCAGCTCACCAGCGATACGCTTACCGATGATATTGCCGAGATTTGCGACCGGGCGGATCTGGACGAGGACCAGGAACGTAAGCTCGAGCGGGAGTTCGCGCGAGAGTACCACCTGATTACGAGAGAAGACCGGCTGGACCGCATCGGGGAGGACATCGTAGCTCATTACATGGGCCGCGGCGTTCTCGCCAAGGCGATGGTTATCTCGATTGATAAAGCCACCGCGGTAAAGACCTACGACAAGGTCTTGAAGCACTGGAAAGCCGGCCTGGAGCGGTTACGGAAGGAACTCGCGGGCGCGGATCCGATGGACAGGCCGGAACTCGAACAACGGCTTCGGTTCTTCGAGCAGACCGACATCGCCGTCGTGGTTTCTCCGTCTCAGAATGAGATCGAGGAGTTCCGGAAAAGAGGACTGGATATCGCCACGCATCGCAAGCGGATGGTGAAGGAAGACCTCGAAACCAAATTCAAGAACCCGGATGACCCACTACGAATCGTGTTTGTTTGTGCGATGTGGATCACGGGATTCGACGTTCCGTCGTGTTCGACGATCTACCTGGATAAACCCATGCGGAACCACACGCTCATGCAGACTATTGCGCGAGCGAACCGGGTTTGGCGGGACAAGCAGAACGGCCTGATCGTGGACTATGTTGGCGTTTTTCGCAATTTGCAGAAAGCGCTTGCGATATATGGAACTTCGCAGAGTGCTGTGGCGGGGTCGGGCGACTCTCCGATACAGGACAAAAGTGAATTGGTGCGGCAGCTTCGGGAAGCGATTGCAACAACGAGCGAGTTCTGCCTCGATCGCCATGTTGATCCATCCGAGATTCGGGACGCTCGGGGATTCGAGCGGGAGAAGC
>JAKEEV010000486.1 GCA_022616395.1 Planctomycetia bacterium
ATGATTTCAAGGAGTTGGGGGCCATAACCGCCACCTCTTGGCACCGCAAAGTGACCAAATCCCACAAATCCTGGGAAAACAAGGAGAGGAGAAAAGCAGGGGGGTGGCGGGGGAGGGGGCGCTTCAACACCCCGAAACGAGAACTGCTGACCCAAGCCGACACCCCTTGATACTACTGCCAAGCGAGCGGCTCGTTGAGAATCCGACACCTTCACTGGGTTCGTGTCTGTGAGGCCGGTCCGGGGTCACAGACCCCGGCTACAACAAAAGGTGTCAACACAGCGTTCGTGAAACACAGCAGCCCACCCAATCAAGCGGGTGGGCTGCCGTGTTGTTCGGCGAACTACGTCCGCAAGAGCAAGATGACAATGCCCAGAAGAGCCAGTGCAAGGGCAACCGCCAGAGCAACGATCAGCGTCATCGGTGCCGGAATCACGGAAGGAGTCGGTGAGTCAGAAACGCGATCGGGCTGAGGAGTGCGCTGAGTGTCGTCGGCGGCAACGGCGTCAGTTTGCGATGCCAGCGTCGGGATCTGGTTGTGAGAACTCGAAGGCATCACGGCCAGTTTGCCCGAATCGGTCACGCTATCCCCCGTGCGCCCCTTGCGAATGCCAGAGGAGGAACCCGTCCCCGTGCGCAGAGCCGCCACCACGATATGCGATGTGGAGCCGGTTGTCCGCGAACTGGCCGGAGCGGGTGTCGTTCCGCGCGCCATCGCCACTCTGGCAGCAGGTTCGGGCAACAGACTCGGATTCGGGAGCGGAATGTCGTCGCTGTCGAACGGTGCCAGAGCGTCAAACACTTCGGCGGCCGTCCGGAATCGGTCGGACGGTCGCTTCTGAAGCATCCGATGAACAACCGCCGCCAGTTCCCGCGACACTTCCGGCCGCAACCCGTCGACCGGCATCGGCTCCTTGATTTGCTGCCACACGAGCTTTTGAGCTGTCCGCCCTCCCGGAAACAACGGACGCCCGGTGAGCAAAAAGTAAAGCGTTGCCCCCAGCGAGTAGATATCAGCGCGCGAATCGACCTTCGAGCTATCAATCGCCTGTTCGGGAGCAACGTAATCCGCTGTGCCAAGAATGCTCTTGTTGTCGAACTGCTTCGTCAGCCCGCTGGCCGCATCCGCCTCGGAGCGAACCAGTCCCAGATCGAGAATCTTCACCAGTCCCGCGCGGTCCAGAAGCAAGTTGGCGGGCTTGATGTCGCGGTGAACAAATCCCATTTCATGCGCGTGATGAAGGCCAAATGCCACTTGCCGGGCGTAGTGGCAAGCCGTCGCCACCTCCAGAGGTCCGAAATGGCCCACCAGCGTCTGCAAGCTCACACCCTCAACGTACTCCATCACCAGATAGAGCAGTTTCCCCTCCTGGCAGAGATCGAAGACGCGCATGATGTTTGGGTGATCGAGCGTGCCGGCGGCGCGAGCCTCTCGGAAGAATCGTTCGCGGGCCACCATGTCGTAGGAGTTCGGAGGGAACACCTTGAGGGCCACCAACCGCCGCATGTGCGCGTGTTCGGCCAAAAACACCTGCCCCATGCCGCCGCTGCCGAGTTGATCGAGAATCAAATAGCTTCCGAGCTGGAACCCCTTGTACTTCCCCGTTGCAAGTTTCTCGGCGTGGAAGCGAGTAATCAGGCCCGCTTCCACCAGTCGCTCAAGCATGATTGGGGGGGAAGCGGGAATCCGGTTTGCGGTCTGAAGTTCAGCGAGAAATCCTTCCAAGCGATCCGCGGGAACCAGCCCGCTTTTGCGCAGCCGGTCAAGAAGTTCAGGAACAGTGGTCGGCGCGGGCATACGGAGCCGGAGTGAATGGGCTTGCGGGGAATCAGCCTAGCATACCACACTGCCCGTGTGTGGACGACCCAAACACGGGCGTTACCGCCCGGCCAACGCGATCAACACCGCCACCCCAACCGCCACCGCGATGCACGCGGCGACCCACCCGAACAGACGCAGAAGCCAGCGATCGGATTGCGGTTGCTTGTTCCCCGCGACAACCAACGGCCGGCCGCCTTGAGGTAACGGGGTGTGGTCGAATGTGGAATCGTTCATCCCCCCGATTGCGAGGGGAGAACTCGGAACCAGAGGAGCAATTTCCGGCTTGGGTGTTCGGCGAACAGGTGCCGGCGGAGCAGGTTCGGCTTCGGACGGCTCACTCGGCATTTGTCGGGCTGCGGGCTTGATAATCGGAGTCGTATCGGGCATTGGGTCGTGGTCGTTCGCATGGTCAGTCATCCGGCGATCCTGCGCGGTGCTGTCCGATGACAGACGGAACAGCCGGGCGGGAAAGTCCGGGCCAGGATTGGCCCACGGCCTCAGCGCGCTGACTGCGGCAACCGCTGACTGATAACGAGCGGCCCGATCACGAGCCATCAGCCGGTGAATGATCGTCGACAGTTCCAGGGGCAGGTCCGGGCGAAGGAGATGTAACGGGTGCGGGTCTTCGGTCTGCTTGGCTGTCAACTTCCGGCGCAGATCGGTCATCGGGTAGGGCGGATGACCGGCGAGCAGAAAGTACAGTGTTGCGCCCAGAGCATAAAGATCCGCCCGAGGATCAACTGCCGAACTGTCGATGGCCTGTTCCGGAGCCAGGTAATCGAGAGTGCCGAGAATGATCTCCGTTCCGTTCACCCACGAGTGGGTGTCGTGTGTGAACCGAACAATTCCCAGATCGAGAATCTTCACCTGTCCACGGCGATCCACCAGGAGGTTGGCCGGCTTGATGTCGCGATGAACAAGTCCGACCGCGGCGGACTGAGCCAATCCGTCCGCTGTCTGCATGCCCACGGTTGCGGTCTCGCCCGCGCTGAACATTCCTCCGCGCGACACCGCCGCCTGCAAACTGATCCCATCCACAAATTCCATCACCAGATACGGCGGGTCGTTGGTCATGTCCACATCAAAGACATGCACGATGTTCGGGTGATCCAGAGTCGCGGCCGCGCGGGCCTCTCGAACGAAGCGTTTGCGTGCCCCCGGATCGGCCTGGAGCGACTCGGAGAGGACTTTCACAGCGACCCGCCGACCTAAAACTGAGTGTTCGGCCAAAAACACATGCCCCATTCCTCCGCGCCCAAGACGATCCAGAATGCGATACCCGCCTAACCATAATCCTCCTCCGCGACCGACCGCCACCTCCGCCGCTTGATAGGCGGTGAGTAATCCATCGACGACGAGGCGCTCGAGAGCGGCTTTCGGGTCGGTGAGCTGGTTGCGGTCGGCAAACGCGCAGAGCCTCCCCGGTTCGACGAGTCGGTCGCGTCGAATCGCCTCGTAGACATCCTGCACGGTCTGGGGTCGTGTCATTCGGAATCTGGGCTGGTGTGGCGTTCCAACGTGGGGAGCTATGGCAGGATAGAACACGAATGCCCCGCGCCGACATTTCCGCGGGTTCCGGTTGCTCGGGGGAGGGAGTGTTCTATAGTTTTGCGGTTCCCCCTCATTTTCCCGATCCCGTGTTCCCAACCGGCCGTCTCGCCGGCCGCTGAGGGTACGCCATGCGCCGTTTCCATCGTCCAGCCCGACGCGGCGTTGCCGCGGTCGAGATGGCTTTTGTGGTAATGCTTTTTGTGATCCCCGTGTTGTTCGGCATCTGGGAAGTTGGCCGATTCGTGCAGATTCAACAGATTGTGAGTAATGCCGCGCGCGAAGGCGCTCGGATTGCGGCTCAGGGGTACACGATTAACACCTCGGGCGCGCCAACGCAAATCAAAGTGAGCACCGGCGCGACCAACGTCAAGGATGTGGTTTACGACTACTTGCACGGGGCTGGGTTGACGAACCTCCAACCGAGCGATGTGACCGTCACCTTCGCCTTCACCACCGCCCGAACGACCGATTACGTTCCCATCTCACTCGATCCGCCCGGCACCAGTTACCCGGCTGGCACCATGCCGCCCGAACCGTGTTACGGCGAGAAGGGGCAGATGTTCGTTGTCTCTGTCTCCATTCCCTGGAACAAAGTGAGATGGATCGACGTGGGTCTGATGCCCGTGGATCAGGTGAGATTTACCGTCACCTGGCAGATGTTGCTGGATGAACGGTTCACGGTGAACGAGCAGTTGCCGACCTGGTAACCCCGGCGACATCTTTGAATCAAGGAGATACCCATGTTGGCTCTTCGCTCGACGCGCCGGAGAGTTCGTCGCGGGGTGACCGCGGTCGAAGCCTCACTGGTGATGTCGGTCTTTTTGCTCTTGCTCTTCGGCATGTTCGAGTACTGCCGATTTTTATTCGTGTTGCACATCACCCACAACGCCGCTCGTGACGGAGCGCGATACGCGGTTGTGAACCTCGACAAACCGTCCAACTTCAACACCACCGACTACACCGACGCATCCGGAACTGTCCACCCCTCCATCCAGAGATACACCACCGAACGGATGGCGGGACAACAGAGAAACCTCGATGGCTTCCGGACCGCGTGCTTCGCGGTTGATCAGGCGGGTCTGGATCAGAACCCACCGATCATTCGTCCCAAAACCACGAGTACAGCCAGCCCGAAGGTGTACCCCGATCCGTTCAACCCCTCTGACCCCAACGCGGTGCCGTGGAACTCCGCGATCTTCACCGAACGGATCGCGGTCACCATTGACGGCACCTACAAACCAGTCCTCCCGACCTTCCTCCTCATGCCCAGTACCATCCCCGTCAAAGTGACGGCAATCATGGGAAGCGAAGGTTAATCAGTCAGCAGTAATCAGTGATCAGTGATCAGTAATCATTTCTCGAGTGGCCGACTGATGACTGATGACTGATCACTGATTACCAATGACTGATCGCTGCTGACTTCCATCTGAAGGGGTGGTTGGCCGTACTTTGCGCGCAATCGGTTCACGCTCGCGAGCACCACACGTCGAGAGACGAGCCACCGTTCGATCCGACGCTTCCCCGGAAAGTCGATCAGGAGCACTCCCATCAGGACCGTGAGCAACCCCTGCCCCGGCACGCCCGGCAGTGAGAGAGCAAGTCCCAACACTATCAGGAAGTAACCAATCACATTCCGCACGGTGAGTGCGAGCACCTTCAACACGGGATGCCGGTCGATTGGTCGTCGAGCCTCAGGGTTCACGAAATAGTCGGCGGGGAGCCGGGCGAGCACCCACCCAACGATGACGAGGCTGATGACAGCCATCGTGACCGCCAGCCCGACGCTCAGCGCGGCCAGATGCCACCCATTCCACCCTTCGGGCAACCGGCTCGTTAACCACTCGGGCATTCGTTCTCCTCGCGCGACTTCCGAGTTGCGATTGTCTTCCATAAACAACACAGACACCCACCGACCAGAAACCCGCCGCGACTCCGTATTCTATCCCCGTTCTGTCAGCAACGAGGGAACTGCATGTCGTCCCAACCTGAAACCGAGGTGATTTCCTGCCCGGCGTGCAAGCACTTGGTCCGAGTGCCTCTGGACTGGCTCGGCCAGCAGGTGCAGTGCCCGGAATGCAAGGCGATGTTTCGCGCGCCTTTGCGCGTGGATGGCAAACTCACCGAGCCGGAGTTGCTCTCGCGACCGTCGGCGAGCGGAGTTGCTTCGCGAAAGCGTCCCGACGTGATGCTCCTGCTTCCGGCGTTTGGATTGATGCTCGTTGGGCTTGTGGGGCTTGTGGTCGGCGGGGTGAACACCGTTCGATACCTCAAGGACGCGAACGCGGCCAAGCAGGACGTTCTCCAGTTAATCCAGGAGTCGCGAAAGCGAGGATGGATGACGGAGGGGCCGGAGCAAGCGGACGAGCAAGCCAAGTTCGACGAGGAACTCGCGGAGAAGCGTGCTCGGCCGATCCGGGTGCTGGTGCCGGTGTTCGCGGTGGTGAGTGGACTGGTGTTCTACGGCGGAGTGGCGATTGCAACTCGTCGGCATTACCGCATAGCGAAGCTCGCGTGTGTGCTGGCGGTGGTGAACATCGCGCACGGCTGCTGCTTCCCCGGCGCGATCGTCGGGCTGTGGGGGCTACTGATGCTCAATTCCGACGAAGGCCGCGAACACTTCTTGAGGTGACTACCATTCGAGAGTTCCGGCAAGTTGCCCGGTTGCCGGATCGGTCGCCAATCGCAGACTCGTTCCTTCAAGAACACCGCCCACAATCCCAACACGATAACCGCCGGTCGCTGACTGCCTGTGGGAATTGGCGAGTTGCCATCCGCAAACTGTGCGATGATTCCGCTTCGTGTGAGTTCGGTTAACATGTCATGCGGGCCAATGGGCTGAAGCAATCGCGCCATGCGGTAGGTGAAGTTCCAGCCTGCGGTTTGCGCCCGTCGCGGCGAGTAACCGCTCGCGAAGGGAAGCCATTCGTAATCGATGCCTGGTCGAAGAGTCTGCCAGACTTCTTCCGGGAACCAAGTGAATGGCGAACCTGTATCCACAATCCCATCGCGCGGAAAAAAGACATTTGGCAGGCGAACCCAACACCGGAACTGAATGCGGGGAATGAGCAACCGGTTGCCGTTCGGCTCATCAACCGGAATGGGCGCAAACGGAGTGTAACTCATCAGGCGAAGTTGCGGCATGACTGGCAGTTCGGGTGGGTGAATTTAGCCGTGGAAGGTAATCGCGAACCGTTCCGGGTGGCGCTGAAGTTCGCGTGCCAGGCGGATGCGCAATTCGAGTTGATCGTCCCACACACCGACCAACTTTCCCTCGCAGAACGCAACGAACCGACCGCTATGGTCGTGAATCGTCCCGGCGTTGGCGGCAGCGTACAGAGCCAGCCAGTCCGCCTTCACTTCGTCCCAAGTCGGCGTGGGGAATTGCTGCTCCAGTTCACGTAATTCGGCAAGTTGCGTTTGCACCTTCGCCGAAGGTGTGAACTCTGGAGTTGGTGGAGCGGGTGGCGGGTTTGCGGTCATTGTGGGAACCCTCCGGGAAGTTCCATTCACTGTATCATACCTGAAATCCGCCCTCCAACACGAGCCACAACGATGTCACGCTCCGGAAGACCGACCGAACTGCCGCTTCCTCCGCTCTACGCCATGACGCACGGGGGAATCGAATCCATCGCGGCTGATGAAATCACACGCGACCTCGGCGGCGAAGTGAAAAAGACTTCACGCGGGCTGGTTGTCTTCCGTGTCGAAGAACTGAGTGACAACGTGCTGTCACTGCGCACCACGGAAGATGTATTCCTGCTCGCGTGGGGGTCGGATTCGCTCACTTACAAGGCCGAAGACCTTGACACAATCCGTACCTGGACGGCGCGCAAGCCCGACTGGGATCACCTCTTCAAACTGCATCACAAGCTGCGGCCGAAAACCAAAGGGAGGCCAACGTACCACATTGTTTGCCAGATGCAGGGCGAACACGGCTTCCGCCGCGCGGATGCACGCGAAGCGTTCATCGAGGGATTAGCTGGCAAGATTCCGCACGGCTGGCAATACCACAACGAGAATGCCTGGCTCGAAATCTGGCTGACCATCAACAGCAAGACCGCGGTGTGTGGAGTGAGGCTCTCGGACCGCACCATGCGACACCGCACTTACAAGCTCGACCACATCGCGGCGTCACTGCGGCCGACAGTGGCGGCGGCAATGGTTCGGCTCGCGGGGATCGGGCCGGGAATGACAGTGCTCGATCCGATGTGCGGGGCCGGGACAATTCTGGCGGAAGCTCTCGACATCGCCGAGAAGCGGAGCCGAGCCGGGCGTGTTCGCGTGATCGGCGGGGACATCGACGCGAACGCGGTGTTCGTTGCGTCTCAGAACCTGGAGCACGTCGGGAAGGCCGATCTCGCCCGATGGGACTCCACGCGATTACCGCTCGAACGCGCTTCCGTAGACCGGATCGTGTCCAATCCTCCGTTTGGCAAGCAACTCTCTTCCATCGACCAGATCGGACCTCTTTATGAATCGGCCGCGGAGGAATGGGATCGCGTGTTGAAGCCCGGCGGCCGGGCGGTGCTCTTGGCGATGGAGCAAGAAGCTCTGAAGCGAGCGGTTCAGGTACGCGGGTGGTCGATGTCGCGACAACTACGGGTGCGATTGCTCGGCCAGCCGTGCGTGATGAGCGTCTGGCAAAAGCCGGGGTGAGAGCAAAAGGAGAATCAGGCGTGGCGAAAGCATTTGATGCAACCTTGAACGTGCTGATCGACGAGCATGTCGCGGAGTGGGCCGGGTTCCTGGCCGCGCGGTGCGGTGTTCCGTCCGGTCCGGCGACCGCACTCGACACGGACTTGTCCGCCACGCTCCAGGCGGACCGACTCTTCCGCGTCAATGGCTCTGTTCCGGCCGCGATTCACCTGGAACTCGAATCGACTGGTCGGCTTGGCATTCCCGACGAACTTCTTCGCTACAACGTTGCCGCGCGAGCGATCATCGAGTTGCCGGTTCACTCGGTTCTCGTGCTTCTTCGCCCCAAAGCAACCGCAACGGACCTCACCGGGCAACTCGATGTGATCGGGGCCAATGGGCAACCGTACCTGACGTTCTGCTATACGGTTGTGCGGATCTGGCAGGAGACGGTGGATGCACTGGTGGCAGCCGGGCCGGGCGTTGCTCCGCTCGCACTCTTGACGAACGAAGCGGCCAACGACTTACCGGCCGCATTCGACCGATTCCGGGTGGTGTCTCAGTTTGGTTTTTGTAGCCGGCCTCTGTGCGGCCGGTCCGGGGTCACAGACCCCGGCTACAGCAAACTGCGACACTACCCGATTCCGCGTCCAGTTGCAGAATAGCGGACTTCCGGCTAATGTGGAACGCAGCTTGTTTGGCTCAACATTTGTCCTCTGTGGGCTACGGTACACCCCAGCCCAGATCGAAACTCTCTACCGGAACCTGAGTATGACGCTGGAAGACTCCACAACTTATCAATTGATTCTCAACCGCGGATTTGCGCAGGGCGAAGCGCGCGGGCGCACCGAAGGCGTGGCTCAGGGCCGCGCCGAAGGTGTGGCTCAAGGCGAACTTCAGGGGCGAGCGGAGGAAGCCCGGTCGCTGGTGCTATTACTTGGCGCAAAGCGATTCGGAGCGCCGGTGGCGAGCGTTGAATCAACCCTTCGCGGGATCACCGACCGGGAACGGCTGGAACGGATCGCCTCCCGCATCCTCGATGCCGCGAACTGGGACGACCTGCTCGCGACACCCTGACGCTTACCCGGTTGCTCCAACACCTGACAATCCACGTCTGGCACTTCGCTTCTCGGCCGGTTAAGATTGTTTGCACTGTCACTTCCTTGCCGGCTGAGCGCGTAGCCTATGTCCTTTTCTTACACCTGTCCGAACCCCGAATGTGGGGTGACGCTGAAGACCCCCAACCGGGTGCCGGTGGGCAAGTCGGTCAAGTGCCCGAAATGTACCCGGACGTTCGTCCCGGAGCCAGCGGAAGACGAGAAGGAATCGCTCGGCAGCGCGCTGAATCTCTCCGACGAGCCGGGCAAGAAAGGCAAGACCGAGTCGACCAAGTCTGACCCTGCGCCCGCGGCCAAGAAACCGCTCGACGACGAGGAAGACAGCGAATCGGTCAAGAAAGGCTATGGGGTTGCCGCCGAAACCGAAGCGGAGAAGAAAGAGGCGGAGAAGAACAAACCGAAGTTCAAGGACGTGAAGGAGAAGTTCAAGAAGAGCGCACGCGGGCCGGCGATGTCGCTTCTGGTGATGCCGAGCAACCTGCTGACGCTCGAAGGTCTGCTTACCTGCGCCGCGGGCATCGGGTTGTTCATCGTCGGCATGTGGCCTCTGGTGTTCAACGACGCCCCGCCCGGCGAGGAGGAAACGGAAGAGGCCGTCGTCTACATGATGCTCGGCATGGTCACGATCTTCTGGGGCTCGATGGTCTGCTTCTGTGCCGCTCAAATGCAGGAACTCGGCTCGTATGCCTGGGCGATGACCGGAGCCGTCATGGGCATTGCTCCCCTGCTCACCGGTATCTACGCAATCGTCATGCTTCAGAACCCAAAAGTGAAAGCCGGCTTCGAGGAAGGCGAGTTCGTCGACGAGGACGAGGAGGGCGGCGATGATGACGACGAGGACGACGATGACGAGGACGACGATGACGATGGCGGTGGAGCGAGCAAGGGGAAGGGGAAGAAGCAAAGTACGGGCAGGAAACTCGCCGGGAGGCTTGGCCGCGGACTGCTCGGCGCAGCGCTCGGTGGTGGAGACGACGATGAAGGTGGGGATGAGGAAGAAGAGGAAGCGGATCAGGAAGACGAAGAGGAAGTAGAAGAGGAAGAAGAAGAAGAAGAGGAAATGGACGAGGACGAAGAGGAAGAGGAAGACGATGACGACGGAAAGAAAAAGCGCAGGAAGAAGAGGAAATAGGGATGAAGGCCGGGTTTACCGACGCGGAGCTGCTCGCTCGATTCCGGTCCGGCGAGAGTGACGCGCTGGAGTTGCTCTTCGCCCGTTACGAGGGGCCGGTGTTCCGGTTTCTCTTCGGCGTACTTCACGACTACCATCAGGCCGAAGATGCCCTGCAAGAGACCTTCGTGCAGGCCATTCGCAAGGCGGAATTGGTCGCTCCGGACACGTTCCGCGGGTGGCTGTTCACCGTCGCGTATCGCCAAGGAATGCTCCTGAAGCGCCGATCGAAGAAACTTCCCGCGCAAGCCGACGACCTGATTCTCCTGAGTCTGGTGGGCGATGAGCCGGCCGACGCCCGAGCCACTCTCGGAGACGAGGCTCGCCGAGTCCGCGAACTGCTCTCTCTATTGCCCGATGGTCAGCGCGCTGTGATCTCGGCTCGCGTCTTTGAAGGACTGACTTTCCGTGAAGTGGCCGCGACTCTCGGTTGTCCGCTCAATACCGCGTTGACTCGCATGCATGACGGACTGAAGAAACTCCGCCAACTGTGGGAGGCTCGCCATGCCTGACCCCACGCTTCAAGGGACCGCGTTGCGCTATGCCGCGGGCGATCTACCACCCCCAGAAGCAACACACTTTGAAGCGCGCCTGGCCACTGACCAGGAAGCACGAGACGCGCTGGCCGAAGCCGTGCGTCTTTCGGCCGCCGCGATTGGTCAACAACCACCGGCTCCTCACCCCTCGTTCCGCGAGAGGATTCGCGCACGACTTCGCGGATCGCGTGGGCATCCTCTGGTCTGGGTTGGTCTGGGCGCGGTTGCGGTCGCTGCGTGTACGCTCGTGGGGCTATCTCTGGCTGATCGCCCACCGCCAGCAGTTTCCCCGCCACAACTCAGCGCGCCGGTTCAGACTTCGCCAGAGACGATCTTCACCCCGCAACCCGCCGAACCCAGCGCGCTGGCCATCGCACCCACGCCACGCGAAAGCGAAACGAACGCGCTCGCCGAATCTCCGGCTCTGGCTCTCTCGCCCTGCGGTGGTGGCGACCCGCCCCGCAGCGTCGCCGAAATCTGGGCCGACCTCAGTACGCACGACAACCTGGAGAAGGCACGCGACGATGAAGTCCGCTGGCGGCAGAAGATTCGCGACCTGATGAATCCGCCCAGCTCCGCGATCCCGATCCGCCCGCCGGAGTGATAACGTAGGACAGGCATCTTGCCTGTCATGACTTGAGACAGGTGTCCAGCCTGTCCTACAGAAAACGACAGGCAAGAAGCCTGTCCTACATCGACGTTTCCCATCTCACCAGGAGAGGGATGAATCATGTTCAGGACGGTATTCCTTTGCGTGGCTGCCGCGCTCGCGGTCGCAGTTGTTCCTTGCGCGGCAAGCGCGGCCGAGCCGCTGCCCAAGTTCACGGAGGAACGCGAAGCGGCCGCAATGCACTTCGTCCGCAAGCACTGTCCTGAACTCGTTCCTCTGCTCGAGGAACTGAAGAAGGTCAACCGGCCGGCTTATGAGTTGCAAATCCGCGAGACGTTCCAGGTCACGGAACTGCTGGCCGACATCCAGGAAGACGACCCGAAGCGTTACGAACTGGAACTGAAGATCTGGAAGGCGGAGAACAAGGCTCTTGTGCTTGTCGCCAAGCTCGCGACCCCGAAGGAAGACGCCCGCAAGGCAATCGAGGAGCAACTCTTGGTGCTGGCAAAGGAGTTGGTGGAACTGGAACTGCAATCGCTGGAACACCGCATCGAGGTGCTTCAGGCGGAACTCGGTTCCGCGAAGGACGAGCTATCCAAGTTCCGCGACAACCTCGACGGCATCGTCAAGGATCGCTTCGAGGCTCTGTTGGAGAAAGCCCGCAAGAAGAAGCCGTAGGAGAAGGGTGGGCTAATGAGCCAGCGGCAACGGCGTCTGCTTGTAATCGGTGGTTGCTTCCTACCGGTCGCGGTGTTGGCCGGTTTGGTTGTCTCCACACCGCAGTTTCAAAAGTGGGTTTGGCCGCCGGTTCTGGTTCTTCCGCCCGCAGACGAAGTCGTTGAGATGCGAGCGAGCATTCGCGGATCGTCGGAGTGGGGAAGGAAGGAGATTCCTGAGTTCGTCGTTCCGTCCGAACACATCCCGCTCATCATTCGCTGGCTACAACCGGCCAGATACGACGGCGAGCCAGGCCGGCGAATCTTACCCGACGAATGGGAAATCGGCCAAATCTGCCTCAAATCCAAAGACGGCCAAGAGGTGCGCATCCGGGTCTACGACTTTGGAAAGAACCCCGCGATGCTAACGACGAATGGGGAGGATTACTTCTGGGCACCATTCGATGAGTCACAAATCCGCCTTTCTATCGGAGGACTCGGATTGCGGTATGAGATCGAGAAAGCATTCCAGGCTTCTCGTCAACCGAAGTGATCGCGGCACGTCTACAATGCACGCATGAAGTACATCACCGATCTGTTCGCCACTGTCTCACACCGCGTGAAACCGCCAGTGTGTATCGCGCTCGGTCCGCCGTGGCCTGTTGCCAATCTCGTGAAGGCACTTGCTCTGCCCAAAAGCGAAATCGCCTGCGCTCAACTCGACTTGCACCAGACCGACCGCGTTCGTGAATGCCTCGCGGAAGTCGGAGCAAATGCGGAAGTCGTCGCGGTTCCCGACCTGTGGGACTTACCCGCGCGATTCAACACGGTCATCTTCCCCGCAAGCGCTCACGCCGACCGCGAACTGAAGCTGGATGTCGTTGAGCAGGGTTACCACATTCTCGCGCCCGGAGGGCTGTTCCTCACGCTCTCCGAATACGAGAAGGACAGTCAGTTCGCGAAATGGCAAAAGAAAATCTTCGGAAAGTGCGGAGAGACTCCTTCCAGCGAACACGGCATGGCGTTCTTCAGTACGAAGACTGACGAAGGAGAGCGCCGGCGGCATGAGGTGAAGTTCCACGCCCGATTGGGAGAAGGGCCGTCGATGGAGTTCGTGTCTCGACCGGGCACGTTTAGCTACGGACGGTTCGACAACGGCTCGCGTGCGATGCTCGAAGTCGCGGAGATTCACGAAGGCGACCGGATTCTCGACCTCGGTTGCGGAACCGGCGCGGTGGGATGCCTGGCAGCCGCACAAGCCGGGCCAACGGGCAACGTCACCTTCATCGACAGCAGCCTGCGGGCAATCGCGCTCGCGGAACTCAATGCGAAAGCGAACAACATCCCCAACACACGCTTCGTGACCGCGACTCGACTTCAAGGACTCGGCCCGCACGAGTTCGACGTGATCCTGGCAAACCCGCCGTACTACGCGAAGGCCGACATCACGCGACTATTCGTGGAAGGCTCACGCGAATTGCTCAAGCCGAGTGGTCGCTACTACATGGTGACCAAGATGCCGACGGCGGTCATGCCGCTCATCTTCGAGACCTTCGACGACTGCTCGGTGATCGAAAACCGCGGCTACTCGGTCGTGATTTCCGGCGTGTAGGACAGGCTTCCAGCCTGTCTCAACTCATGACAGGCATCTTGCCTGTCCTACAAAAGCGCTGCGCGTAATTCCTTCACCAACTGCTTCACGTCGGCGAGTGCCTTTGCGCGGTCGGTCGCGGCGGTTTCGAGCTGCTTCACGAAGGCGCTACCGACAATCACACCGTCGGCGATGTCCTTGAGCGCGCGCACGTGTTCCGGCTTGCTCACGCCGAACCCGACGCACAACGGCAGGTCGGTCATCGTGCGCAAGCAGGCGAGTTGCTCGCGAAGCGCGGTCGGCAGCGATTCGCGTGCTCCGGTGATACCCACCACGCTCACAACGTACACGAATCCGCTGCATACCTTCACCACGCGTTCCGCACGCTTCGGCGAAGTCGTCGGCGTGACGAGCAGGACAAGTTTGAAGTCGCGATCCGCCGCGAGTTTCGATAACTCCTCGGCTTCTTCCACAGGAAGATCGGGCACGACGGCCCCGCTTGCGCCCGCTATGCGCGCCGCGTCAATGAACGCAGCCGGACCCTTGCGGTACATGAGCGAATACGACGCCATCGCGACCATCGGAGGGCGAGCGGGGGGCGTCAGCCCCCTGATGTTCTCCATGAGCGCGGTCGTCTCGCGAAGCATCTCGAACGCATCGGCGAGCTTCAGCCCCTTCTCCAGAGCGCGAGTGTACGAAGCCTGAATCACCGGGCCGTCCGCGATCGGGTCGGAGAAGGGAAAGCCAATCTCGAAGAGGTCCGCGCCCGAATCGGCCATCGCGGGCAGCAGTTCGCGCGTGAACGCGAGGTCCGGGTCGCCCGCGGTGACAAACGGCATGAACGCGGCCCGCTTCTCCACGCGCAGCCGCGAAAAGAGTGCATCGATGGAATTCATTCAGTCGGCTCTATCGGCTGTTGAGGTTCCTGTCTGGCGAGGCAGTATGCAAGATCGCGGAACGTCTGGAGTTCACCGAGTCGCGGGCGAAGCACTTCGCGGATCATCAGCGCGATTCCGAGTACGGTGAATGGAGCACCGCCGAAGACCGTGGCGACGAACACCCACGCCGGTGCCCTGATGCCCCATTCCGCCAACAGGAGCACGAGGAACATCGGCATCGGCGCAACGAGGATCGACAGGAAGCCCCACAGCGGGAAGCGCTCTGTCAGCGTCGGCAACCGACCCGGCGCGAGTCGCGCGAGCGCTGGGAGCAGCCACTCGCCGTATCGCCGAAGGTATCGGAAGAGCGAAGTGCTGGGAGTGATGCGATTGGGATTCGCTCCCCAGTTCGCGAGCATCGCGCGAACGGTAAGGAACGCGCCAGCGGGCAAGCACTCCCCGGCGATGTGCTTCCACGGGCGAATGACGGGCCGCGTGATGTGCCTTGCGATGAATGCGCACACTTCACGGACGGTTCGCTGAGAGTAGGTTTCAAGGGCGTGCGCCGCTTCGTGAGGCGGAATGTGCAGCCCCAGCACATCAAAGAGCAACCAGTCCAGATCGGTCAGAGGCCCGCAGTGTTGGGCCGCTGGCTCGTCAGCGACATCCTCGAAAGAGACTGCGGAAGCTGGCACCGGCCACGGCGACTGCCTCGCGAGCAAGTCGCGAAGCAACTCGAAGACGTATTCCGGAGTCGCGGCGACTTCGTCAGTGGGGTAATTCGCGGTCATTTGGAGGCTCCACAACCACAACAGGAGTGTTTTACGCACCGGGCCAACTTTTTCCTGCACGCGCGGGGCGGTTTCCGGACAGTATGAAGGCATGATCCGGATTCTGAACTGTCTTCGCGAACAGCTTACCAGCGCACAAGACACCGACCGACACCTGCTCGACCGATTCCGGACGACGCGAGACGAAAGCGCGTTCGCCGAACTCGTCCGCCGGTATGGGCCGGTCGTGTGTGGCGTGTGTCGTCGGTGGCTGACAAACTTCTGCGATGCAGAGGACGCATTCCAAGCGACGTTCCTCGTTCTCCTTCGCCGGGCCGCCCGGCTGGATGGAGACGCTCCGATCGGTCCGTGGCTTTACAAGGTCGCGGTGATGACCGCGCGCAACGTGATCCGCTCAAATCGTCGGCGTGTCGCGATCACTGGCCCGATGGAGCACGAAGTTCCTGCTTCTGCACCAGAAACTTCAGCGGAACGGCTTGATCTCGACGCGGCTCTGCTCGCGCTGCCGGAGCGCGATCGCGTGGCGGTCGTCCTGTGTCACTTGCAAGGACTCACCCGGCGCGAAGCGGCCGAACGGCTCGGTTGCCCGGAGGGAACGCTCTCCGCGCGACTCAACCGCGCGCTGCAACGACTCCGAGCGCGGTTCGGCGACAGTGTCCCGACAACGCTGGCTGCGTCGGCGATCACGCTTCCAATTGGATTGGCTCAGGCAACCGTTCGTTCGGCAACGATCTACTCAACTTCAACTCTGACTGCGGCCGGGGTGTCCCCGGCGGTGGTCAAGCTCACTGATGGAGTGATTCGCATGTTCTGGATGAAGAAGGTAATGACCGCGGCTGTGGTGATGCTGCTGGTTGTCGGAGCCGGCGTGCTGGCTCTGGGCGTCGGCGGACGATCAGAGCACACGGCTCACGCGACCGAACCGCTGACTCCCAGCGCACCGCCCGCGACACCCGAAGACCCGGACCCATTGAAGCGGCTTGAGAAGAGACTGGCCGCTCTGGAGAAGCAAAAGCAACTGCTCGACGCGACTCTTGAAGACCTGAAGGCCGAGAAGAAGAAACTCGACGACGCGAAGAAGGAGAAAGACGCTGAGGCTGCCGCGGCCGAACTGGGGAAGGATATCGCGGTCGTGGTCGGCAGCGGTCAATCGCCGACGTACACCGTCCGTGAGGTGGTGAACGGTCGGGTGGCTGAAGTGTCGTGTTCCAACCTGGGCATTCTCAAAACGTACCTGACCCGAGCGTTCAACGATCCGAAGGGGCCGAAACAACTTCGTATTTCCGCGTACAAGGACCACCCAACAGACCATCTTCGGAAGGTGTTCGCGGCGTGCGCTGCGGCCGGGTACACGAAGGCGTCGTTCAGCCACAACGACTACCGAGTTGTGGTGCTGGAAGGGTCGATAGATTCCTCGTCCCTGCAGGTCGAACTCTACGAGATCAAGCCGCAGATCAAGCCGGGCGAAATTGATCTAAAGAAGTTCGCCGAGCCGAAGAAGCCTTGAGCCTTCACAGATACTTGATGCACAGCACACCGGTCACCACAAGCGCCGCGCCCAATAGGCGGCCGGGGGTGATCGGTTGCTCTTTTAAGCCCACCAGCGCGAAGTGATCGAGAAGAAGCGAGCACAGAAGCTGCCCGCCGACAACCAGCGCGATGAAGAGAGCTGCTCCGAGTCTCTCCGTGAGAGCTGCACCCGCCAGCACGATGAGCGCGCCGAGCGGCCCGCCGATCCAGTTCCACCACGGTGCTTCGCGCATCACGGACAGACTCGGTGCCGACGGGCGGAGAATCAGCATCGTGACCGTGGCCGTGAGGAAGGTTCCGCAGATGGAGAAGTACGCGGCGAACAGCGGGTTATCGCCGAGGCTCTTGCGGAAGTTACTGTTGGCGGACGCCTGAAGCGCAATGCACGCGCCGGCCCCAACCGCCAAGAGCGCGAAAATGGTGGTGTGCATGGAGAGGGTTGTAGCGAGTTGGCTGGCTCTTGTGACGATTCTCACACCAGAGTAACATGATTGTGGAGTGAAGCGACGTGAGAGGCCGCCCATGAACCCGGAACCGGAGCGCAAACTGCCCACCTTGCGGTTGGCTGTGCTGTGCGAGGATGTTGAGGAGGACGGCACCGAGCGACCAGCTATCCTCTGGTTCCCGGTTCACACGCTTCGATTTCCGCCCGGCGTGTCGCGGAACTACCGGCCGCCGGTGCTCACCCTTTACATTCAACTCCAAGGCGGTCGCGGGTTGTATTTCTTCCGCGTAGTTCTGCGGATGGTCGGGAGTGCGCGAGAGGTGACTATCGCCCACTTCGATGACGACCTTGATGCCGCTGATGAGGTATTCCCGCTGGAACGAGCCATCACGCTCAACAGACTTGTATTCCCAGAACCGGATGTGTACGAGCTTCTCGTCTACGCGAATGCTGTGAGCCTGCACGAACCGACCGATCATGTTCCGATCCCGTTTCCTCCGATCCGGGTAGCCGTCTTGCCGGCCGATGGAACGGCGGGAGGTGCCATATGAACGACTCAGACCGACAACCGAAGCTGATTCACGTCCGGCGGCCGTTGAAACGGGTGGCGCTGAACTTCGAGCCAACAACGCCACTCGATGGACCGATCACCGATGGCCCGCTCATCCGCGTTGGTCACCCGCTGAAACGGATCACGCTGACTTTCGAGCCTGTTGCAGCCGATCCGGTTCCCTCCAAGCCGGAAGTGGTTGGACCGGCACCTGCGGAACGTGCAGCGGCCCTGATTCCGGTGTCGCTGCTGGCCATTCCAGAACTGTGGCACGCAATCCAGACCGCGACAAGCGAGAATGTTGAGGAAGTAGTATACCAAGCGATCGATCAATACATTGTCCAACCAGTTCGGATGCTGGCGACACGACAGTGCATGCTCTCCCGGCCATCAATTGATCCAGACGAGGTGGTCAGCGAAGTTCTTTACGACCTCTGCTCGGGTTCAGCCCCCGCCTACGATTCAGCGAAGGGGCCAAGGCTGTCACAGTATTGTTACCTTTTGGTTAGGCGAGCATGGGTAAGGCTTCATGATCGCGAGACTGTGCGGCGTTCAGCGCGAACAGTTGATCCAGCCGAGCCGTCAAACTTGACGGGAGAAAACAAGTTCAATCTCTCTACCGACTTCGACCAAGCAGACACGCAAGTCGCTGACGTCGAGGCTGCGGTATTCGCCCAAGAGTTTCGCACTGCTTTGGACAAACTGCCGCTGACTGCCACCCAACGCGCCATCGTTCAATTCCATTACTTTGAAGAATTGCCGCTGACCGTAGTCGCAGAAAAACTGAACATCAGCACGGACGCTCTGCGGAAACACCGCCAGAGACTGCTTGAGAAACTCCGCAGCGTTCTTGGGAAGCTTGGAAGCGATATTGCAGATTTGTGACCCATTCTTGCCCGGCGTCAGTGATATTCTCCTTTCGCGGTGGGCAGCTCCGCAGAGACGATCTTGCTTCCGTAGAGGCTCGTTGCACTGGCGAGCATCTTCCCTTCGTTGGAAATACTCACACTGAAGTCTCACCCGCGTCGACTGCTTGTCCATATCCACTGGCGACAAGCAGACAACACCTCACGCAGCGTATTTCACCCGCCGAGTGTCAGACTCCCGACCGCGCCGGCTGAAGTCTTGGCACACGCCTTGCAACTCGAAAGACTTGCCTTGCGCATTGTCCTGTCGGTGTCTTCCTTCGATATTTATCGGCACACAGATTGCACCCCTAAAGAACTGCTTTTCGCCCGGAGTGCATCTATTCACCGACGTGAGGACCACACCATGAGCCAGGCTGGACATTCCTACCCTTCGGTACGCGACACACTCGAAACCCTCGAAACCCGTTGGGTGCCCGCCAACGTTGGCTCGCCCAACCAGAACTTCGTCGATCAACTCTACCGCGACGTGCTTCACCGCGCCCCCGACCCCGGCTCGGCCGGCTGGGTGGCCGCGCTCGATGGCGGCGCGGCCCGCTCTGATATCGTCGATGGCATCCTCGATAGCCCGGAGGGTCTCCAGAACCAGGTCAACGACATCTACGTCCGCTTCCTCGACCGGCCCGCGGATCCGGGCGGTCTGGCCTTCTGGACGAACTTCCTGGGCGACGAGGACAACACCAACTTCGATCTCGCCGCCCAGATCCTCGCGTCGAATGAATACTACCAGACGCAGGGAGGTGGCACCGACTTCGGCTTCATGAACGCCGTCTACATGGACGTGTTGTGCCGTCCGATCGGCGTCGATGAGATGGAAGACCGCGGCGACGACTTCGACGATGGCCACTCGGATCGGGTGGACATCGCCCTGAGCATTCTGGAGAGTGACGAGGGGCTGGACACGCGGGACATCCTGTCGGTGCGCAGCTTCTTGCGGATGGACGTGAGCGCGGACCAGGCGCGGGATCTGGTGGATGGTGACGACGACTCGGTGTTCTCGCGGAGTCTACTGTCTACTCCCGCGTATTTCAACCTGTCTCAGATGCTGACGCCAGCGGACTTCGCGACGATCCCGTCGTGCGACGACCGCCCCGCCCAGCCGATCGGCGGCCCAGCCCCTGTCCAGCCGATTATCATTTGAAGTCGTGACTTATTGATGCGCGGCGCGGCCTTCGATGCCGCGCCGCCTTGCCCGAGAGCAAACCGGCTCATCACTTCGCGGTCGGCAACTCCGCGAAGACGATCTCGCTTCCGTAGAGGCTCGTTGCGCTCGCCAGCACTTTCCCTTCGTTGGAAATAATCACGCTGAAGCCGTACCCGCGCCAGTCTTGCTTCTTGTCCACGCTCCAGTTCGCGCCCACAACGTGATGCTTGAACGGCTTCACGCGCTCTGGCAGTTTGTGATACATCCAGTCCGCCGGATGTTCGGTATCCACCCACGCGATCGGATAGAGCAAGCACCAAATCTTGTGCGGTTCGTACTTCTCCAGAATGGTGTGGATGTCGAAGCAGATGCCCAGCCCCACGCGGCCATATTCGGTGTCATAAGTTTGCACTCCACAATCACCCGCTGTTGCCCACGACTTCTCCGGGTACGGCCACGGAGTTAGCTTGCGATAGTGCGCGATGAGTTCGCCCTTCGGGTTCGCCAGACAGACTGTGTTGAAGTATCGCGGATCGTTCTTGCCCTTCTTGAAGTCCACTTCCAGGAGCGGAATCGTCAGGTAGATTTCGAGTTCCTTCGCCAGCGCACAGAAGTGTTTGGTGGACGGCCCAGGCACGGTCTCCGCGAAGTCCTTCGGGTCTTTCCCCTCGAAGCGAGCTTCAATCGGCATCCCCTTGACGTGCCAGTTTGTCTTGAGGTCTTGCGACAGGTAGCCGGTGATCGCGGTTTCCGGAAGCACGACGAACTTCGCGCCGGCCTTCGCGGCTTCCTTCGTGAGAGCTGTGAGCTTCTTGGTGTTGCCCGCGATGTCGCCCAGATCAGAGGAACACTGCACGGCCGCGACCTTCACGGTTTTGGGTGCGGCTACGGGCTTGGCAGGCGGTTGCATCGGAATCGGATCAGTAGCGGGCAAGGTGGGAAGTACGAGGAAGAGTGGAAGCGCAAACGCAAGACGCATGGCGAAGTCTCCGCGAGAATCCCGTGAGCGTCGCGGCGTCAGCCCGACGGTGCGTCGTCGAATACCGTCGGCCTGACGGCTCGACGCTCAGAAATCTACCGTCGGGCTGACGCCGCGACGCTCACGATAATCGCAGATTTCGCGTAACACCGCTGTCACGACTTGCCGTCTTCTTCGGCTCCGTCGAGGTGCAGGTGTGGGCTGACTCCCTTTCCTCCGCGCAGTTCGATCACGCGATCCGCGCGGCCTTGCGTGAGGAACGCGGTCAAGTCCACGCCCATCTCCTTGAGCGCCCCGAGGTGCGCCCGCTGGCGTTCATCCGCCTGCCGGCGAATCTCCTGCTCGGTCTCCGCGTCCCTTCGGCGCTGTTCGCGATTGGCGGTGCGTTCGGCTTCTTTCTGCTGGCGCTCCGCGTCGTGGCGCTTGCGGGCGAGTTCGATCTCCGTGTCCACTTCGACCGCCTGCTCGGTGCGCCTGCGGGCGGCTCGGTTCATCTGGGCGTTTAACTTGAAGTCTTCCAGACTCTGCGACTGCTCCTCGGTCGCGCGTTCGAGTTGAAGCTTGGTGCGCGCTTCAATCGCCTGATCGTGCATCGCCTGAAGTCGATCTGGAGCGCCATACCCGCGATAGACCACCTTGTTGATGCGGTAACCGTTCTGAGCAGCGCGAGCAGTAACCTGCCGGTATGTCTCCAACTCGTTGAGCTTCCCCGTTTCGAGCTTGAACGCCTCGAACGTGCGGTGACCGAGGAAATCGACCACATCCGAAGTCGCGGCGTTGATGAAGTCGCCGATCGGGTCGTGTGTGGTTTCCAGCATGCGTTCGATGTCGAGTAGCTCGAAGAACATCATGAGCTTGATCGTGAGCACTGCATCATCAGCGGTGCGAACGTCCGTCACGTCGTGATACATCTGGTCGGGCATCAGCCAGAGCTTCTGGAAGACAAGCCCCTTCGCGACTTTCCTCACGCCCTGTGAACCGCCCTCCGAACCGTGCCACGAAAACGTGTGCAGCCATTCGCCCGGTGCCGGAACGAACAGCGTGGGTCCGTAGACGAGCCGCCGGCTAATCGGCTGATTCTCCGCGGCTTTCGAGTACACAACCACGGCTTCCTTTGCCGCGAGTTGAAGCGCTTCCTGCCGCGTGATGCCTTCGTGAATGCGCGGGTCGAACCATACGTCCGTGGGACCGGCAATGTGTTCTTGTCGGCCGTCGCGATAACGCACGACGAGGAAATCGCCGGGGTGAGCAACGAAGTGCCTCATTCGCTCGAAGCGTTTCCCCCACTTCCACACACGAGCAGGCCCAACGATGACTTCCACGCGGCCGCTCTTGTGGATCATCAAGGCGCGCTGACCCTCTTCGACCGTGTAGTACCACATACCGTCACTCCCGAAATTCGGTGCGCGTTCTTCTCCCCACAGAGGCGGACCGAGTGCATCCGGCATCGCCTCGCCAAGACTCAGTTCAAAGTCGGTGTCTTCGTCTTCCGCGTCCTGAACACCCCGCAAGCCCTTCTTGAAATCAGTGATTGTCCGGCCGAATGATCCTCTCGCAGGCGACGCCTGCGGCGGAGGGGGAGCCTTCGGCTTCCTCGCCAGTCCCGCGCGAAGTGACGCGATTTGCTCCCTGTCGCGGCCAGCGCTTTCCGTCTGCGTGAACTCAATCGCGGTATCGGTGAACTCGACGAGCATCGAATCGACCGATTCCGTTTCCGTCCGACCGTAGTGCCGGTTGATCGCTTCCTGGATGTGTTCCCGCGGGTGGCGGACGAGCCGAATGTCCTTGTTCAAAATGAACGTGAGCTTGTCGCGGATCATGAGGTCGCCCGGATCGACCGCGGCGACATAAAGGACCGGACCTTCGAGCCTCAGAGGGAAGACGAGGTTCTCGCGGGCCACCGATTCGGGGATCAACTCCACGATCGCCGGCGGCGCGGTGAGCGGTCCGCGATCGCTCGG
>JAKEEV010000487.1 GCA_022616395.1 Planctomycetia bacterium
GACTGGAGAACCCGTCGCTGACGCTCTCTTTCTCGGAGCCGGAAGCGTCAGCGACGGTGCTTTCTCTTCGCTTTGCGACTGGAGAACCCGTCGCTGACGCTTCCGGCTCTGATTCTCAATGACAGGTGTCCAGCCGGTCCTACTTTCTCCGCCCATCATCCAGTTTGTAACGACCCGATTCACTCTTTTTCCATTCCGGGCGAACCGGCGACGTGAGTCGCCGGGTGAAGAAGAACCCGGCGACTCACGTCGCCGGTTCGCCAAAATCCGGGGACGCACCCAAACGAAAAGTCGCTGTCGTTCGTCGGAAGAGTCAAGTAGCATGACTCCGCAGCGGCGCGAGCCAGTCCTACGTGGCTTCGCGGGGACGAACTTCGTCAGAACCCGTCTTCACCTCTTGGGGACGAAACCATGCGCGATGATCGAGATGCCTCTCCCGGCCAACGGCCCGAATCGCCTACCAAGTCCAGCTCGACCGGCTGGCGAATCATGGCCGTCGTTGTTGTCCTGGGGCTGGGTGTACTGGCTGCGGTCCAGCTCCAGGGCTGGTACACCAAGTCACAAGACGCGAAGGCGACTCAAGCCGCCCGCGATACGAGCCTCGCGGAGTTGACGAAACTTCAGACCGAACAGAAAGCCGCTCAGAATGTGGCTCGCAAGGATTACGACGCGGCCACCGCGACCACGCAGGAAATCGCCAAGGAGTATCTGGCGGCCCTCAAGAAGGCACATGACATCATCAAGGAGAAGGATTTCGCCGTTCGGCTGACTGGCCCGGCCCACATCCAGCCCGGAGCGCCGAACAAGTGGCTGATCGAAACTCGCAACCACCAGGGCGCAATCTCCCGCCCGAAGAAACTGGAAGTCGCGGTCAAGGACGCAAAGGGCACGGAACTCTTCAAGCCTCCGCCTTACGAACAACCAACCGGTTCGGTCGCGCTCGAATTGCCAATCGCGTTCTGGGAGAAAGTGCCTCCCGGAGCTGACTTGTTCCTCGAAGTGGTCGCGTTCACGGACGACAACCGCAAGAGCGTGTTGGCTGAGCGCATTCCGTTGGCGCGCCCGGTGTACATCACACATCTTGCAACCGACAAGCCACTCTACAAGCCGGGAGAAACGATCCGCTTCCGCTCGCTCACGCTCGACCGAGCAAGTCTCCAGCCACCAAGTCACGACTTACACCTGAAGTTCCGTTTGCTCGGTCCCGGCGATACCGAGATTCCGCTCGGTGATGGGATCGAAGGGAACGGCCGACTCCTGAGTAACCTTCAACCGGTACTCGGTCCAGACAAGAAGCCCCTGCGCGGAATCGGAGTCGGCGAATACACGCTCGCCCCGACCGCTCCAGGTGGCGAATACAAACTCGAACTGCGAGAAGTCGAAGGCGGCCGAGAAGTGCTGCTTGAAACGCGCAAGTTCATCGTCAACACATACAACCCGGATGTGTTCGAGAAGAAACTGGAGTTCGATGGCAAGAGCTACGGACCAGGAGACACAGTCCAGGCTCGGATCGAGGTTTCCCGCACGGCTGGCGGGCCGATGAAGGACGCCAAAGCCAACGTGGTCGCGTCCGTCGATGGCCGCACGTTCCACGAACTCAAGGGCGAGAAGTTCAGCATCGTCACGAAAGACGGCTCGACGAAAGCCATCCTCGACGTGCGGTTCAAGATCCCCGCGGACATCTTCGAGAAGGCCGAGAAGAATACCCCCCCCAACGCGGTGCTGAGCGTCAACATTCGTGATGGCAGCGACGCCGAGAACATCCTGCGGCCGGTTCCGCTGGTCACGAAGAATCTCTCCGTCGAGTTCTTCCCCGAAGGCGGAGAGATGATCGAAGGCGTTCCGGGTCGCGTGTACTTCCAGGTTCGCACGCCCATCGGCAAACCAGCCGACCTCAAGGGCTACATCACCGACGGCACGAACAAGATCGTTGATATTGCCACACTGACTGACGCCGAGAACCCCGGAGTCAATCGCGGGCATGGTGTGTTCGCGCTTTCTCCGAAGGCCGGAGCGAAGTATTTCCTCAAGATCACTTCTCCGGTTGGCATCATCGAGCCAACAAAAGGCGGCTTCCCGCTACCAGTCGCGAAGGCCGATGGTGTTGCTCTGACCGCAATGGACACGGTGACTGACCAGAGCAAGCCAATTCGCGTGCAACTGCAAGTCGGTCAGGGGACGAAGACGCTCCACGTCGGCGCTTACGTTCGTGGACGACTCGTGAGCCACCAGAAGATTGAAGTGACCGCGGGCAAGCCTGTGGATGTCGCTCTCAAGGGTGATGACGCGGTGGGAGGAGTGACTCGCGTCACCGTCTTCGAGGAACCGAAGGCGGAAGGAGCCGGCCGCGCGAATCTCATTCCGCGAGCCGAGCGTCTCGTCTTCCGCAAGCCGACCGAACAGTTGATGCTCAACATCAACCCGGACAAGGGGAGCTACACGCCCGGCGGAAAGGTGAAACTGGAACTCTCCGCTTACAACGAGAAGGAGAAGGCTGTTCCCGCGATACTCCTCGTGGCCGTGGTGAATCGAAGTGTTATCAGGATGGCCGACAACAAGACGGATCGCCTCATGCCGACTCACTTCATTCTGTCGGGCGAGGTGAAACATCCTTCGGAACTCGAACACGCGGACTTCCTGCTCACCGAGCATCCGAAGGCCGGCATTGCTCTGGATCTGTTGCTTGGCACACAGGGCTGGCGGCGGTTCGTCGAGCAAACCGGCTCACCGGTGAACGCGGCCGACCAGAAGGACGTGGAGAAGATGCTTGTGGCTCACGGTCAGCAGACCACCGCGCCGCTGGAACTCTACAAGCTCGAAGAACAGCGAATCCAGGCGGACTTCCGACCGAAGATGGAAGCCGCTCAGATTCTGCTGGCTACTTCCGAAAGCAGCCTGAATGAGTTCCAGACCACAAAGGCTCCAGAGTTGGCGACCAAGATCGCTGCCGCTCAGAAGTCCGTTGAGGCTGCTGACAAGCAGAACACCGAAGCGCAAGCCTCGCTCTACAAGTACGAAACGCGCGGGACGTGGCTCGGTTCGTGGGCGCTGCCCGCGTTCATGATCGGGCTATTTGCACTCAGTATCGGAGGTGTGTCGCTTGGCACGCAGAAGCCATCTGGCGCGCGTCGCCCGTACTTCCTCGCCTCCATCGCGCTATTCGTGCTTGGCGGACTGGCTCTGGGTGGTGTCATCCTGACGCAGGGCACCACCGAGGCCGAAGTCGCGTGGAAGAAGCAGCGTCAGGAGAAGCGCGAGGCGGAGAAAGTCGCACTTCAAGCCGAGGCCGACATAGAGAACGTCGATGGTATTGTCCGCAGGCAAGCCGAACGCGGAGCTGCGATGCCCGCTCCGAACGCCGCTCCCCCGATGGCTCCTGGAGTCGGGGAACCGCTCTTTGATAACGCCGGACAGCCGATGGGCGGCGCCAAGAATGCCCCGAAGCTAGACGCCAAGCCGGTCGATCCCAAGGCTGTCGCCGAGGCCGCGAAGAAGGGTGATGCCGGGAAGTTCTTCGCTGGCAAGGCGAAAGGCCCAGTTCCCCGACCGATACCCGCCGACATGAAACGCGAGAAGGATCTCCTCGCGAAGGCACTCAGGCCGCAACAGCCGATGGGAATGGGTGGAATGGGAATTGCACCGATCCGGCCCGTTCCTGCGGGTTTCCCCGCGCCGGTGCCAGTCCCATTCCCACCGGTCGGACCGATTCCCCCCGGTGCGGGTGCGCCTCTCTTGCCCCCTCCTCCACCGCCGGTGATGCCGTTCATCGTGCGCGAATACGCCCACGTGCGTGATTCATCTCTCGGTGCCGAACGCAGCGACTTCACCGAGACCGTGTACTGGCACCCGGTCCTTGTGTTGCCCGAAAGCGGCAAGACAACGGTCGAGTTCCAGCTCTCGGACGACATCGCCCGCTATCAGGTGATGGTTGCCGGTCACACGAC
>JAKEEV010000488.1 GCA_022616395.1 Planctomycetia bacterium
ACACACTGGACCTCAACCAGAAGTTTACCGACAAGAACAAGTACACCTACCCGCTATTGTGCGATGTGGACAAGAAACTGATCACGGCTCTGGGCATCAAGACCGACAAAGGGTTCGCGATGCGCGTGACCTACATCGTCGATAAGGAAGGCAAAATCGCAAAGGTGTACGACAAGGTGGCTCCCAAGGGGCACGCGGAAGACGTTCTCAAGGACATCCTGGTTCTCACCAAGAAGAAGTAAGCTGTTTCGGCGGGTTGGGTTCCCGGTTCGGGTTGGCACCGGGAAGCCCGCCGCGAGGAGCTGTCCACAAGACCAGGGATTGATCCCTGGTCTTTGTTCTTGGTTGGCTTGTGTTCTCTGCCGGGGGCGCACTAAAGTGGAATGTGACGTCGAGTTGTGCCCGTAAGGAGTTTGACGTGTCCCCCTCGCTTTTGGTGGAACTGTTCGACCGCTTGCCGGAGTTCCGCTCTGGCGATGATGAGGAGCTTTGGGCGGCCGGAGTTCAGGAAGCGATTCGCCACTTCCGCACGGGAGTGCGCGAACACTACACCGAGGGGACACTCCAGAGGCTCCTCAGCGCAACCGACGTCAAGGCCCGACGTGCCGCAGCGCTTGCCATCGGATTAACTGGTTCACCTGACTCGGTCCCCGCGATGGCCAGAGCGCTTCACGATGATGACCCGCTCGTTCGGCAGTTCGCGACCGATTCATTGTGGGAACTATGGTTCCGCTCCGGCACACCCGAGCAGAACTGGCGACTGAGGCAGGCGATTGCCCAGCCGGACGCACTCAAGGCCAAAGGCGAACTCGACGAGTTGCTCCACGAAGCCCCGACGTTCGCGGAAGTCTACAACCAGCGAGCCATCTGGTTCTTCAAGCGCGGGGAGTTCGCCCGCGCGGTCGAAGACTGCGAGACCGTTCTGCGACTCAATCCCTACCACTTCGGAGCCGCGGCCGGGATGGGTCAGTGCCTGCTGAAACTCAACCGCCCCCAAGCCGCTCTCCGCGCCTTCCGTCAGGCACTCGAAATCAACCCCGATCTCGATCTGCACGACACCGTCCGCGCTCTGGAATCGCTCGGCGGGGAATCGTAGTCCTTGGTCATTAGTTATTCGTCATTGGTCATTGGTGGCGTCCACATGCTTTACGAATGACGAATGACTAATGACGAATAACTAATGACCAAGGACCAATGACTAATGACGATGCCCATCACTCCGCTGTTTGCCGTTGAGTTCGAGCCGTTCGTGGCGATTGGCCTGATACTGTTGGCCTTCGTCATCGGATTTGCGGTCGCGGCCAACTATTTCATGGCTGTCGCGCGTGTTGTCAATGCTCACATCGGCCAGCACTGGAAGAAGGCAACCGTTCTGACGCGCCCGCTGCTCAACTGGGAGCGAGTGAACCTGTTTCTGGCTCTGGAAGCACTTCGCGACGAAACACCCAACGCTTTCCGCGTCATCGGAATGGGGTACGTGAACGAACTGACTTCCGCGCTGGCTCAGGGGATGTCGCGTAACTCTCCCATCGAATACGCGGTGAGGCCCACTTCGCTGACCACAAACGTGAAAGTGGTAATGTGTGGTCTGTATTTGCTGCGGCCCAGCGGGCTGGCTCCGTTCGCGGCGATGCTCTCGCGCACTTCACTTGAAGTGATGGCCGCGACAGCCGAGCAGGCGCAAGCTGCCCTCGACCGCATCCTGGCTGAAGCTCAGAAACGCAACGTGTATCGCGGACAGGTGCTGGTGGTCGAACAAGCCGGTTACGCGCCCACCGGAGACGGCGAACGCGACTTCCAGATTCAGTTCCACGACCTGCCGAAGGTCGCCCGCGAAGAAATCATCCTGCCCGAGGAAGTGTTGAAGGTCGTCGAGCGGAACGTGATCGGCCTGTTGGCCCACGCGGAGATTCTTCGGCGGGCTGGACGCGGCACGAGACACGGCGTTCTGTTCCACGGTCCTCCGGGTGTTGGCAAAACACTCGTGACGAAGTATCTCGCCCGCGCCTGCCCCACGTATACCGTGATTCTGCTCACCGGCCGGCAACTGCGGCTTGTTCGCGAATCGTGCGTGCTGGCTCGGCTGCTTCAACCAGCGCTCATTGTGATCGAGGACGTGGACCTGATTGCCGCTGATCGCAGCCAGAACTTCGACACGACGCTCTTGCACGATTTGATGGACGAAATGGACGGACTGGGGCCGAAAGCCGACGTGATCTTCCTGCTCACAACCAACCGCCCGCGAATTCTTGAGACCGCGCTGGCAGCGAGGCCGGGTCGCGTCGATCAGGCGGTGTACTTTCCTCTCCCCGACCACGACTGCCGCCGACGGCTATTCGCTCACTTCTCTCAGGGGCTTGACCTCTCGGGAGTCGATATCGAGCCGCTGTTGGAGAAGACCGAGGGGGCCAGCCCCGCGTTCATCGCGGAGTTGTTTCGCAAGGCCGCTCTTCTGGCCGCCGAACGCGGCGAACGGTCTGATCCACTGAAGCTCACCACAGCGGACTTCACAAATGCCATCCGCGAACTGGTCGAGTTCGGCGGGATGCTCACGCAACAACTTCTTGGCTATCGCACCGACCCCGACGCCTTCCGCGGCGGGCTTGGCTTCCAGGCGGGTTGAAATGAAGTAGTCGAGCGTCTGCGCGGAAGTGTCAGAGGATTGGGATTGGATGAGTTTTTCAGCCCCCTCACCCGCCGTTACGACTGACGCGAAGCGAGGCGCTTCGCGATAAGCGGCGGGAGGGGGCTTCTGTCTTGCCCACTCACCGAGCATTTCGACACGGCAGTAACCCATTGCAGATACATCCCATTCCCTGATACACTCGGCTTTCTGGACCGTTTGCCCGGCGATCCTGGTGTCTCATGCGCCGATACGATGATGACGATGACGACCAATCGCGCCCGCGTCTGGCTCGCAG
>JAKEEV010000489.1 GCA_022616395.1 Planctomycetia bacterium
ACTTCTCCCGCACTTCTCCCAGTACGGAGGTTGCTTCATGACACGCAAGCCGACGCGAATCCAGGGCTTCACGCTGATTGAGCTGTTGGTCGTGATCGCGATTATCGCCATCCTCATCGGCCTGCTTCTCCCCGCTGTTCAGAAAGTCCGCGAAGCCGCCGCCCGGATGCAGTCCCAGAACAACCTCAAGCAGATGGGTCTGGCGTTCCACAATCACAACGACACCCTCGGCCGCCTGCCCTACAACGGCCGTCGGCACTCCAGCGTCAATCGCGGCGTCGCCAACCCGAACGTCGTCGGGTCCGGGAGTTGGTGTTACCAGATCTTCCCGTACATCGAGCAGGACAACGCGTACCGGACCTGGACGTTCGACGGGAACACCTTCCCGACCACCGGCGAAACCCGACACCTCATCTCGATCAAAACCTTCCTCTGCCCCGGCCGCGGGCGCGGCAACGGGTTCAAGACGCTCGGCGCGGACGGCAACCGGGCCAGCGGGCCGGTGAGCGACTACGCCATCAACGCCCGCATCAACCGGTCGGACGCCGCCGTCACGAACGCCTCGACCCTCACGAACTCGGCAGACAACAGGAAAACCATTCAGGGCATCCCGGACGGTTCGTCGAACACCGCCCTGGTTGGCGAGAAATCGGTGATGACGTCCGAGCACGCCGACAACAGCGGCAACAACTGGGACGAGGCCATCTGCCAGGGCGGCTGGGGCGGCCTGGGTCGGCGCGGCAACTTCAACACCAACGTGAATTCCTACGTGCTCGTGACGGACCGGAACTCGGACATCGACGTTGCGCCGCTGAACATCGCCGATCACCACTACGGTTCGCCGTGGGCCGGCGGGGTCCACTTCCTGATGGGCGACGGCTCGGTTCGCAACGTCAGCTTCAGCATCGCCGGTCAGCAACTGGCCTGGATGCTGCACCCCGCCGATGGTCAGGTCAGCAACCTGCCGTGATCGCTGCCGACCCGACCCGACGGCTGAGGGCCGTGCTTCCCGCACGGCCCTTGCGTTGATCTGCGTGACTGCTCATGCCGCCCGACTTTCGAGGTACTCTCAATGACTCCCTGCTGGCTTCATCCCGTCGTGGTCTGCTCCTGGTTCGGCATCGCCTGCCTCCTGACGGGGTGTGGGCCGAAGGAGGTTCGCGGGGTCAAACTCAAGGGGAAGGTACTCAAGGACGGCCAGCCCCTCAAGCCGCTGCCCGGCGAGCAGGTGTGGGTCACCTTCGAGCGCGAACCGGTCGGCTCGCAGGTCATCATGACCGCCGGCCAGATGCAGAAGGACGGGACGTTTACTCTTGAGGGGCAGGAGAAGAAGGGCACTCCTCCCGGTAAGTACACCGTGACCATCCACGGGGAATACTCCAGTGACGAGGGGGAGAACCGCTTCGAGAGTCTCTTCCCGGAAGGGAAGAGTTCGCTTGTCGTCGAGGTGACCGACCAGGAAGACCAGAACTTCGTGATCGACGTCGGGAAAATGACAATCACGAAACAGTAGGACCGGCTTCCAGCCTGTCACGTCTCGTAGGACAGGCATCTTGCCTGTCATTACTTCAGACAGGTGTCCAGCCTGTCCTACGTTAAAGAGACAGGCAAGATGCCTGTCCTACATCAAGACAGCCAGGCAAGATGCCTGTCCTACGCTTCCGCGGCCTGAATGAGCGCGCGGATATAGCCGTAGGCAAAGGCGCGGTTGGCCTCGGTGTCGTCTGGCGTGCTCGGCACGTGGTCGTACATCAACATGCCGTCATAGCCCACTTCCTTGTAGGTACGAACCGCCTTCCACATATCGACATCGCCTTCGTCGGGGTAAACCTCCTGGAAGTCATCTCGACGGCCGCGGATATTGCGGAAGTGGACGTTGAAGATTTTCCCGCGAGTGCCGAACCAGCGGATGATGTCGAAAATCTCCTCACCGGGTTTCTCCAACATCTCGCAAATCGTTCCCTGACAGAAGTTCAGCCCGTGATACTTGCTCTCCTTGATGCCGACGAACTTCTTGAGTCCCTCAACCGTTCCGAGAACCGCATCGACGCCCTGAAAGCCCATCGGTAAGCCCGGATCTTGCGGGTGACACGCTAGGCGCACCTTGTATCGCTCCGCGACGGGCACCACACGCTCCAGGAAGTACGTGATGCGTTCCCAATAGTCGTCTGCCTTGACGCGACCGGCACGGGTCTTCTCTTCAGCCTGCTTCTTGGCGTCGGCGAGCTTCCACGAACTGTAACTCGACCCTCCGCGGCCGCGAGTGCGCGCCGTTCGTAGAACTCCGAGCAAGGTCAAGTTGTACTTCACTCCCTTCACGCCGATGGCCGCGCAGTTCTCGATGTGTTTTTGGAAGCATTCGATGTCGCGGTCGCGCTCTGGACTTTTGCCGAGCATGATCGCCGGGCGATCCGTGTTATCGATATGCGTTGAGTTGAGAAACGGCTCCCACATCAGTTCGAGTGTGATCCTGGCTTTCTCACAGAGGTCGCGGACTTTCGAGAGTTCCTCCCTGGTCCAGTAACCCCGCGGGGGGTTCTTGGGTTCGGGTCCGCCGCAGACGTGAGTGACTCCGAATCGTTGCCAGATTTGCACGCCCTCGGCGGTCGTGGGTCGCTTCTGACAGCCGAGCTTGAGTCGCGCTCGAACCGGTCGCGGGGCGGGTGCTGGTTCGCTTGCCGCGCCGGGCGAAGTGGCGAGTGCGCTGACCGCAACACCCAGCGAGATTCGACCGAGCGCATCGCGACGAGAGAGAGTTGATTCCGTCGGAGTGAGTTCGCGATGGTTCATGAGAGTCGCTCCGTTGGTGGAACAACTCCGCATCATCTCATATCTACTCCATCCCGAACACCAAATCCTCTGGAGGGTAGTGTCTGAGTTTGCTGTAGCCGGGGTCTGCGACCCCGGACCGGCCTCACAGAGCCCGGCTACAAAAAGTTGCGGCATTCGCCACGGTTGGGTATCAAGTGTGCGAGACTGGCGAAGTCGAAACCGGCGGGGAGAAGATCGCCCTCTACGCTTTGGCCAGCGTCCCAACACACGCCGCCCGTCAACTACCAGACGGGAAGTGGACGAGTAAACTTGGTCGGGGACCGCTTGTTCGCCACAACACGACACACGGTGTCGAGGGTCAGTCTACGGCCAAGTCGTGTGCTTTCTTCGACGACCAACCAAGCCCGTCGAGTGATCTGGTCACCAAACTTCACATCGCGAAGTGAGTCGACTTCGTGGTGGTTTTCTTCACTCCCGCGTGAATTCTTGATAGCGCTCGGGTGCGTAGCGAGAGGCGAGAAAACCGGTCGCGTCCTCAACTTTGATCGCCTGCACCAGTATGCCTTCCTGCCCATAAGGTAAGTACGCCTGACACTCACCGGACGGGCCGATGATGCACGTCGCCGATTCCTGAAAGCGCAGAGCATAATTGACGCTGGCGAAGTAAATCGTGTTCTCCAGTCCGCGACACATCATCGCCTTCTCGTAGTAAGGCGCGCTGGCCGCGCCCCACTGAGTCAACCGGATACCTTCTCGATCACTCCCCGTGTGGTGAGGATGAAAGACGATTTTTGCCCCTCGCGCCGCGGCCCAGCGCACCGTTTCGGGATAGCGCCAACCTTCGTGGCAAATCGCCACTCCGAACTTCACTCCGTTGATCTCAAAGAGTCGCCTGGTGTTACCGGGCACGTAGAACGGATCTTCGCTCGGTGCGACCTGGTTCTTGGTTTGGTATCCCTGAATCTGACCTTGCGCATCAAAGACAACCGCGACGTTGAGCCGGCCCGCGTCCGTGAGTCTTTCCGTTCCGAAGATGGTGGCCACCGCGAACATTCGCGCCCACTGCCCCACGGTCTGGAGTACCCGTTCCTGTTCCGTCTGACCAAAGGGCAACACTTCAAAATCCACTCCTCGCAAACCTGGGAGATACGCTTCCGGGAAACACACGATCTCCGCGCCCCGAGCCGAAGATTCGGAGAGCAACCGCTTGATCTTCTCCAAGCCCTCGTCAATTGAGGTCGCGATGCGAGGAGATGCCAGGGCAATGATCATGAATGACATCCGAGGAGAATGGATTCGGAGAAGAGTCGGGGGCGAATTGCCGGCTCAAACTCTTCGCAGGCCGACTACTTCTTCTTCAGATCATAGCAGTACAGAGTATCGTGCATGCGCATGTAGAGTCGGCCGTTGCTGATGGCCGGATGGGCCAGGCTCCGTTTCTTGTTGGGAGCCTGAAACTGGCCTTTCAATTCGTATTTGTCGGGCGAAGCGGCAACCAGAGCCATGACTCCGTTCTCGTACTGGAAATAGAGATTGCCATCGGCATACATGACCGCGGCCGGGCCAGAACCCGGCCCGCGTTCCTTTTCCCAGACCAGCTTGCCGGTCAAGAACTCGATGCACTGAGGAGCGCCACCTTGAACATGGCTTCCATACACATAGTCACCGACGAGCACCGCTCCACCGGAGTTTGTTGAGAGCTTGCGGGGTTCGAGAAGATAGACTTCCTTGGCTGCCACTCCACCATTGCCCGCGGGCGTGAGTTTCAAAAGTGCCGAACCGACATACCAGCCGCAGGGAGCAAATACGTAGTCATCGCGAACAATGGGCGTGCAGGGGCTATTGATGGCGTTGAGCCGACTGTAACTCCAGAGTTGTTTGCCCGTCCTGGCGTCGATACCGACCAACCCCTGTTTCATCAGTTGCACATATTGTTTGATTTTCGCTCCGTTGGAAATCACAACGGAGGAGTAACTGGCACCGACACCCATCTTCCCATCAAACGCCAGCGCGCAGCGCCACAGTTCCTTGCCGGTTTTCTTGTCCAGGGCGACGATCCCCGCCTTGGGTCCGCCGGGGCTACAGATCAGTTTGTCGCCATCGACGAGAGGAGATTCCGCGTATCCAAATTGCTGCGTCTCTCCTTCGTAATCTTTCTTGAAGTCTCTTTCCCAGATGCGTTCTCCGGTCGCGAGCTTCAAGCAGACGAGTTTCCCCTTTCCGCTGACTGCATAAACTCGCTCGCCGTCCATTGTCGGCGTACACATCGAACCGGCGTCGCCGCCGCCATCGTCAATATCCATCATCCAGATTTCCTTGCCGTCCTTGTCGGAGAGAGCAATCACGGTTGTCTTCCCGTGACCCCTGCGACTTCCCATCGTGCAGACGATCCCGCCATCCACAACCGCGGCCGCGAATCCGTTACCGAGTCCTTGAGCCTTCCAGATGAGCGGAGGCGCGTCCTTCCACTCGTTGAGCAAACCTTTTTCGGGAGAGATGCCGTCGCGGTTCGGTCCTCGCCATTGCGGCCAGGGATCAACCGCCCACACGGACGATGCAAGGGCCAACCCAATCACGAGCAACAGCACGCTGCGAAGCATTGTTGACTCCTGTTGTACTGGGAGGCGATTCGTTGGCCCGCGCCGGTGCGTCATGAACTCCCGACAGCACAATCATCCTTGCCGCGAGGCGAAAGAATGCTGACGGAGGAGTTCAGGCAGTGTGTCAGTTTGGGATGTACCGGTCGTCAGGGCTGACTGGCTAAGTTGGGCAACACGCGAGTCATATTCACGCAAACTACCCGATCAACCGCTCACACTCAAGACCCCAACTTTCGGCCAACAGGTGAATTTGCCCAGACACGCGCTCCTCCGATCATCACGCAAACGTGATGCCGATGCGAGGGTCCCCGTGCTGGATGTGGTAATGGATTCTGGCGTTGGGCGCGATTCACCCCGCCGGCTAACGCCGGCGGTTCGACGGGGCGTTGTCGAACCGCCAGCGTTAGCCGGCTGGGTTGGCTTCAGTGCCAGACACGATTACTGCACCCGTGCTTCTCAGCGATTCATTTTTGCCCGCAGGCGGCTTCAAGAATGGAGACGATCTTCTCGACTTGTTCCGGGTCGTTGAACACTCGACGTGCGGCTCGGAGGCGTTCTTGCCAGTAGGTGCGGAAGAAATCGGGGCCGAGGTCCGGGTTCTCACTGCGCATTCGGTCGAGTTCTTCCTGTTCCCACTGTGGGAGTTGAAGCTGATTGTTTTCGTCGAGCGAAGGAGACTTGCGATGCTTTCGCGGCCTGGCTTGCAGCCGGGCGAGCTTTCGCCGCGCGTAATCCAGGGCGGTGAGTCCAGCCTCATCCATGATGTTGGGATCAGCGCCGGCTTTCAGAAGTGCCTCAACGGTCGCGGAACTCGGACATGAATCGCGGATGTTAGCGATGAGTGGAGTGGTGCCCTTGCCGAAGGTGCAGTTGGGGTCGATGCCCCACGAGAGCCGTTCGGCGACGAGGTCAGCGTCTCCGCGCTTGGCGGCGAGGTAGAGCAACTTCTCGAAGGTTCGGCGATGCTTCGGATCGCGCGCCATCTCATGCATATCCATGCCGCGATTATATCCACAACCGCGAACGAACTCGACAATGCACTTGCTCGACTTCACTCGGGCTTGCATTGCCCGCTCGTGGCGCTCAGATTTCCATGTTCTCAAGGTTGGCGAGAAGAGTGTCGCGGAAAATGACCGTCTTCGCCACCGCACCGCGAACCGGATCGGGCGGGTCGAACACAACCCCGGCGACGTCGGTGGGCAGGTTACGGACAAGGCGAGCGAACTCTTCCGCGTCAGCGACCGGTTCGGCGATCATGGGTTCCGGGGCAGCGGCAATCGCACGGTCTGCCAAGTCCGAGTCGGTGAAAACCACGAGTACCTTCACGAGCGTGCCAGCGTGGTCGCCATCGATACAGACGAGGCGCCCAGAATTGGGTAAGGGAATGGCGACAGACAAACCGGTGCCAGCGTCGTTGCCATCGATACAGGCCAGGCCCGGGGCGAATCGCAGGACATACACCGGGTAACTCCAGCCCCAAGCAACCTCCGGCAGGAATTGCTCCAGAACAACGGCTGCGGGATAGGTGTGGTCCGCGTATAACGTCTGGTCCTGACCAGGACACGGGTCAAAGAGGATGAAGGTGCCCGCGTCGCGGATCGAGCGAAGGAACCGTCGGAACACGGCTACCCGCTCGAACGTCGTGATCCGCGCCTGGGTCCGGGTGTGCGCGCGGAACTTGGTCGCGCTCGCCTCGGTCGTGAAGACTGGGATGCCCCAGTCCACTCCCTGGGCCGTGTCTTTGCGCGAGTCGAAGCCGACATAGTCCCCGGATTCGCGCTTCAGGGCGAAGAGGGGGTAGGTGATCGAGAACCCCCAGCCGGCTGCGGTTGGCCACTCCGACAGACCGGCGAGAGCGCGTTCGATCTCAGGAAGCGGAAGGGCGTGCGGCGGCGCGGGCTGGTTCGGCGGGAACAGCCCGATGTCACCCGACGTTCCGCGCTGGTTGATTTGAAAGGTCGGCCCCGGCGTGACTTCGGTGACGTAGTGCGCCGGAATGAGCCTGGTCATTGTGCGGGGTGGCTCCTCCGACTTGATAGCGGAGACCTCCGCGGCCTTGCAGTGAAGCCACGTCATCGGTTTGTCTCCCCACGGTGTGGTGCGAACCGAGCAGGCGTAGGCAGCGATCTCGAACCGAGTCTTTCCCCACCAGTAGGTAATCAAGGCCGACCGCGGCAAGGGGTCTGGGTCGGGGAATGAGGGGAGAGTCTCGACCCGCGGCCCGTCCTCCGGGTTGCCGGGCTGCCCGCCGGTCCAGATGAAGAATCGCGGCTTCATAACCGCCTCCCGTCACTATCGACGCGAACAACCCATCCCGGAGCTTAATGTCGGCCGCAGTCGGCTGCAAGTTCGCACTCGCTCGCGGTTCGGCGTCTGGAGCGGGGGAAAACGAAGGCCGGTTGATCTCGAACGCGATCGAGAACTCGACGGCTCAAACGCGGGCTGGTAGAGTGAATGCGATTTCCCCGCTTCCACTTCAACGAAACACGCGCTCCAATGGCCAAGCAGCCAAACAAATCCGGCAAACCCACGACCAACGGCACGTCCACCACAAAGGACGAACCGGAGCGCCTACCGGCTTACTTCCTGTCGCTGAGCCTGGAAAACGTCCGCTGCTTCGGCCCAAAGCAAACGCTTGACCTCTCGGACGGCAAGGGCAAGCCCGCCCCGTGGACGATCATCCTCGGCGTGAACGGAACCGGGAAGACGACGCTGTTGCAGTCGCTGGTGTTGTTTGACCGTCTCCCGTCTCCTTTTGACGAGAATCATGTTGAACATTTCCGACATTTCTCGCGGGAGTATACGCCGACCTTACTGCGTGAGCACGAACACACGTTGTGTCGAATCACTGTCGAAATTGCCTCCGAGATTCTTTTGACCGCTTCCCCATCGCGATTCGCTCGGGGCCAAGCATCACTGCAGCTTTGGCCGGGAGGGATTGAGTCCGAACACGGTCTCGTTCCGTTCTGTTACGCCTACGGTGCCGCTCGTCGCGTTGGTTCTGCTTCACTGGCCGAAGGCGAAGCCGACGACCCGACCGCGACGCTGTTCTCCGATCGTGCGGAACTTCGCAACGCGGAGGAGTGGCTTCTTCAACTCGACTACGCGGCGAAGTCGAACAACAAGGATTCAGCGCACCGACTTGAGCAAGCGAAGCGACTGCTTCTGTCCATCATGCCTGAAGACGAGATCACTGACATTCGCTTCGCGACAACCGGTGGAGTGAACCCAAAAGCGCGGGCGGAGTTCAAGACGCCCTACGGGTGGGTTCCGCTCCGGCAACTCGGTTACGGCTATCAGACACTCATTACCTGGGTCGCGGACCTCGTCAGCCGCATGGCGGAGCGCTATCCCGATAGCAAGAACCCGCTCGCGGAACCGGCCGTGGTGCTCGTGGACGAAATCGACCTTCACTTGCACCCGATCTGGCAACGGAAGCTCATGAGCTTCCTGACGGAGCGATTCCCCAACACGCAGTTCATCGCCACCGCTCACAGTCCGCTTGTCGTGCAGGCCGCAGCCGACGCGAACCTCGCGGTACTTCGTCGAGAAGGCGATCACGTCATCATCGACAACGAAGTGGACAACATCCGCAACTGGCGCATCGACCAAATCCTGACAAGCGACCTCTTCGGCCTGAAGACCGCCCGCCCGCCGCACATCGAACCGCTGATTCTGGAGCGAAGGGCGATTCTGAGTAAGCCGAAGTTGACCGCTGCGGATGAGCGCCGGCTCAAGGAGTTGGAAGCACAAATCGGCGATCTACCCTACGGCGAAACCGAACAGGAACGCAAGGAGCGGGATGAAATCAAGAAGACCCTCGAACTCTTGATGCAGGAGCGGAAAGCCGCCCAATGATCTGCATTCACAAGCCCACCATCCCGGACGTTCTGCTCACCAAAGGGACGCCCGCAAGACAGAAGCATTGCGATGACTACGATGCTTCCCCTGACGATTACCGCAGCGGTGCCAAAAAGTTCCAGTTCGACGATTCGATTTACGCGGCCACGGAAGTGAAGGACGAACTCCGCGAGAGGCAGCACAAGAAGTGCGCGTTCTGTGAGTCGTTCTTCGCTCACACTGGGTACGGCGACATCGAACACTTCCGACCGAAGGGCGCATACCAGCAACGGGAAACTGACAGCTTGAAATACCCTGGCTACTACTGGCTGGCCTACGAGTGGTCGAACCTCTTCTATTCCTGTCAACTCTGTAACCAACAATACAAACGCAACCTCTTTCCACTCAGGGACGGCCGCAGTCGCGCTCGTTCGCATCGACACAACATTGCCAACGAGCAACCACTCCTCGTTGATCCCGGCGGGCAGGAGCCATCGGACTACATCGAGTTTCGCGACGAAATTGCCTTCCCGGTGAAAGGTTGTCGTGAGGGCATTATCACTATCGAGGTATTGGGCCTCAACCGTGAGGAGTTGGTTGATATTCGGGGCGAGCGGCTGAACCGACTCAGGGATTTGGTGCTGTTGCGCGACCTGCTGCGAGAGAAAGTCGCAACGATTCCTACCCCGGAGTATTCGCAACGACTTCGTGATGTCGAAGCAACACTCCAAGCAAGCAAAGACGACACCGCGGAGTACGCGGCGATGGCCCGCGCGGTTCTCGTCTGATTGCTCGCTGCTTCACACCAGTGGGTCGAGCGGGTCCAGCGGCGGCAGTTCAAAGGGTTTCTTGAACGGAGCGTCGGCGGGCCACGCGGCCGATGGGTCATACCAGTACCACACCGCCCGGTCACCGCTCTGTACCTTGTGCGACTTCGTTCCCAGTTCTTGCTTTGCCCGCTTGAGTGTCCGCTCTGGAATCCCCGCCTCACCCGCTGCGACAAACAGTTCCGTCGCCTTTCGTGGACCGTTCGCCAGTTGCTCGCACAACCACGCCACCGCACGCTCCCGCATCGGTAACTCCGCCGCCAACGGTTGCCCCAGCCCGTCAGCAGACAACTCGGCCACACCAGTCCACTCCACCACCGCCCGACCCGCAGCGTCTGACTTCAACCGATAACCAATCGACGCCGGCGAACCGCCCACGTTCGTCTTCGTCACGGCCAGCACGCCCAGCGTCGGGTCGGCCGGATGGCGCGCTGCGAGCAACCCCGTTCGAGCCGCTGCGATAATCCCCATGCTCCCCTGCCCGCGATGCACCGCCCTGGTCGCATCCTTCTTCCGCAGGTGCCGCACCAGAAGAATCGCGCAGTCGGTTCGCTCGGCCAGTGATGCCAGCGGGTTAAGCCCGCGACGCACGCACTGGTCGAGATTCGCGGCCACTTCCGGCGGCAGAAACGCCATGATCGGGTCGATCACCACCAGATCGGCCGCGTGCAAGCGGATCAACTCTTCCAGGTCTGGAATCTGCTGCGGGAAGTAGATCGGAGCAGAACTCGCGGCGGTCACGATGCTCACGCGGTCGAGATCGGCCCCGGCAGCTTCAGCACGCGGACGAACGGTGTCGCGGGAATTGTCCTCGGCTCCCAGAAGCAGCGTGACGTGCGGACGTGCAGACGGTGAGCCGGTCGGAAGCGGACTTGCGCGACTGAGTCGGGCCGCAAGATCGATGGTGATGAGCGACTTCCCGACACCAGGGTCGCCATCGAGTAGCGCAAGCTTCCCCCGCGGCAGATACGGCTCCCACAACCAGCGGACACTCTCAGCAGGCAGACAGGACAGTGATTCGGCTTTCAACGCGGACATGACGGCACCCTCCATATAGTATACAAATATACATATACGGAATGCCGATCAAGGCGGAAAATGGTCAAGGGGGCCAAGTTTTGGGGCAAGGGGGCCAAGTTTTGGGGCAAGGGGGCCAAGGGGGATGGAGAAAAAGTTGGCCCCCTTGGCCCTCTTGCTTCACCCCACTCGCTTTTTGAGTTCGGCGTCGGCGGCGGCGAGGTATTGCTCGGTGGTCAGGTGAGGAGTTGAGTCGCTGATGAGGATGGCGAGATCCTTCGTCATCTTGCCGCTTTCGACTAGGTCCACGCACACCTTCTCCAGAGTCTCCGCGAACTTCACCACGTCGGGCGTATCGTCCATCTTTCCGCGATAGATCAGTCCGCGAGTCCACGCGTAAATGCTCGCGATGGGGTTGGTTGAAGTCGGCTTGCCCTGCTGGTGGAGCCGGTAGTGTCTCGTGACGGTGCCGTGAGCGGCTTCGGCCTCCACCGTCTTGCCGTCTGGACTCATCAGCACACTTGTCATGAGGCCGAGCGAGCCGTAACCCTGCGCGACGGTATCAGACTGCACATCGCCATCGTAGTTCTTGCACGCCCACAGATAACCGCCGGTCCACTTCAAGTTCGCCGCGACCATGTCGTCGATCAGTCGGTGCTCGTAGGTGAGCTTCTTCGCTTCAAACTTCGCCTTGAACTCCGTGTCGAAAATCTCTTGGAAGAGATTCTTGAACCGGCCGTCGTAGATCTTCAGGATCGTGTTCTTCGTCGAGAGATACACGGAATAGTCGCGGCCAAGCCCATAGTTGAAGCACGCCCGAGCGAATCCGCGAATGGAGTCATCGAGGTTGTACATCGCCAGCGTCACCCCGCCTCCGGGAGCCTTGAACACTTCCTTCTCGATGGACGGGCCGCCATCCGCGGGCGTGTAAGTGAGCTTCACCGTGCCCGCGCCCGAAAACAGAATCTCGCTGGCCTTGTACTGATCGCCGAAGCCATGACGAGCAACGACCACCGGCTTGTCCCAGTGCTTCACGAGGCGAGGAACATTCTTGCAGACGATTGGTTCGCGAAAGATGGTGCCGTTGAGGATGTTTCGGATGGTGCCGTTGGGAGAAGGATACATCCGCTTGAGGTTGAACTCCTTCACGCGAGCTTCATCAGGCGTGATGGTCGCGCATTTCACCGCGACACCGTACTTCTTGGTCGCTTCCGCAGAGTCGAAGGTCACCTTGTCGTCGGTCTTGTCGCGTGACTCGATGCCGAGGTCGAAGTATTTGAGGTCGATGTCGAGGTAGGGGAGGATGAGCTTTTCGCGAATCTTCTGCCAGATGATGCGAGTCATCTCGTCGCCGTCCATCTCGACAACGGGGTTCTTCACTTTGATCTTGGCCATTGGGAGGGAATCTCCAAAAGAGAATGCTTGCTAACAGTGAGGCCGTTAGCTTATTTGCGAGATGGAAGTGCGAACAGAAGGGAGCGGAGCGGATGAGCGAACGAGAACGGCAATCAAGACGCCGGGTGAGTTTCTTCGGTTGGGTTGCGGTTCAATTCGCCGGTCTTGTTGGGGTTGCCGTTCACTGAGGCATTCAAGTCATCGGTCGCGCGAGCCGCCTTCGTCTGCATCTCGGCAATCGCCGCATCCACTTGCGTGCGCATGGAGTCTCGGATCTCGTCGCGGGCGATGTCGTACTTGCCCATGTTTTCTTCGTGCTGCTGGTCGAGTTCCGCCGTGAACGACGCAGCCTGTTGGTCGAGTTTGGCCATGATCTCGTCGGCGCGGCGTTCAAATCGGCGCACAGCGCGGAGCAAGTAGGCCGCCAACACAAGGGCCACACACAGATTGAAGACCATTCCGGACCACATCAGAATCTCTCCTGATTTTTACCTCTGTAGCTTCTTCGTCAACGCCGCGAGTTGCCTGGTCAGGCGTTCGACTTCCTGCGTCAGGTTTGCAATTTGCTCGTCCTTCGCGGTCAACAATTTCTCGTAGGTTCTGGTCAAGGTTCTCTGGGCATCCAGGAATCGTTGAATTTCCGCATCCCGGTCCGCGCGAGCTTCAGCCCGAAGTTGATCCTCGCGAGCGCGGAGTTGCCGCTCGCGTTCTTCATCTCGCTTCAACAAGTCCGTTGACTGGTCATCAAATCGCGTTTCCAGGCGAATCTCTTTGTCGCGCACTCGTTTCTCCGCATACCAGATCACAAACCCGATTACGACCACAATCGGGAACTGGCGGAAGATATCAATCAACCAGTCAGGCATGGCGGCACCGGGCGCGTGTCAGGGCACACGAGTATTAGACTTCGCCACGCGACCGAAAACAAGCTGACCGCGTGGCGAAAAGTCCGTAACACTCTTGCCCCTGCGCTTGCACTCTCGGGGTCAACGCGGAACAATAGCTCCATCCACAAATATGGGTGTTCCCATGCCGCAAGACATGACCTGCCCAACGTGCAAGCACACGTTCCCCGTCACCGAAGCCCGGCACGCCTTCACCGTCGCTTGCCCGGGATGCGATACCACGCTCACCGCCGAGTTCAAGAAGCGAACCGGACCGATCCCCGCGGGCGAGCCGCCTTACGAGCTGGCCGTCATCAAGGGCGCGCCACCCTCCGGACTCGATCTGTTCACCGAACGCCCCAAGATGCGTCACCAGATGAACGACGACCGGTCGAGACGCGGAGGGTCGGCGCTTGTACCCATGCTCAGCGGAGGAATTGGGCTGATCGTTGTGCTTGCCGGGCTGGGACTCACCGGCTGGTTTTTGTTCACCCAGATCGACATGACCGAGACCAGTTCAAGTTCAAGTACATCAAGCGGAAACAACCCGAAGGGCGGAAATAACCCCAAAGGCGGCGGAAATAACCCCGGCGGGAACCAACCGAAAGCGACCACGTTCGACCTCAAGCCCGCAGCCGGGAAGCTGCCGACGATCAGCGCGCCGAACCTGAAGGGTGACTCCGTCATCGACCTTCAGGGGAAGGTCGGAGCGGTCGCGGTCGGTGGAGGCGGCCGGTACATCATCCTGCATCAGCCCGACAATGGCCGGCTGATGCTCTTCGACGCCAGCACGATGCAGACAAGTGTCGTTGAGGCCGACAGGGGGAATATCCTCCTGGCTGGAGGCGCGTCCCGTTTCGCTGTCCTCGCTCCTCCCCCCGTGAACGTGCTGCGCGTGTACGCTCTGCCCAACATGGCGAAAATCTTTGAAGAGCAATTCCCGGCCGACGGCATCCGGTCAATCGCGATGGGTTCGCGAACCAATGGGCCGCTTCTGGCAGTCAACATCTGGGGTGATCCGGTCCTGGTGGAGGTGAGCGGCAACAGTCTCAAGGAAATCACGGCCGCACGCAAGCTCGAGGGGGATAAAATTCACAGCGCTCTCCGCGCCTCTCCCGATGGCACTGCATTCGCCAGCTTCGATGATCCGAGGCACCAAAGTAGCGTGAGGTTGCTCACTGAATCCGGCAAGACCTGGAAGCTGACTCGACTGACCCACACGCCGTTCCCCGGCGTCGATGGGAACTTTTATGGCAACGGCGCGGTGTATAATCGGTCGGGGCAACCGCAGAACTTCGGCGGAGTCGGAGCGGGCAGCGGCAGTTGGTATGTGCCTTCGATCTCGAACAAGGACTATTTCCTGAAAGTCGTCCCAACGACAATCGGCAGTGGTGTGAAGGCCAAGAAGACAATCGCGGTCACCATCCACACCAACAAAAACGCCAGCACGCCAGTCGCAAACGCGCAGGCACTCAACACCGGCGGGGTGGAGTTCGATGGCTTCGCCCCGTGGGACAGAATCGATGTGGTGCTCGACCAGCACCTGTTCCTGATCCCCGAAGCGAAACTGCTGGTCATTCTCTCGGCGAACAAGGACAAGCTCTACATCCGAAAGGTTCTGCCCTGAAATGGGTGAACTGGAAGGGACAAATCAGCGGACAAATCAGAGCCGCGACCGTCAGGGAGTGAAACCAAGATCGCTCCCTGACGGTCGCGGCTCTGATTGCGCTCCCTTCCACGCGCCTCGGCAAGCGGCACCTACTTGGGTCGCTGCGGATTGACAGGCACCGGCGTTGCGGACGGTTCGGCGGTGGGCGGAACTTTCGGCTTCACTTGTGAACCGAGTTCAAACGGGTCCGGCACGGTCACTTTCAAAAAGCCAGAAGGGTTCACAGGCGCTTTCGCCGACCCCGCGACAATCACCGCGTTGCCGAAATCGCTCGTCGGGTCCTCCAAACTCACGCGGTCGGTAACCGGTCGGCCGAGTGTAGGCAGAGGTGGGGGAAGATTCACGTCTCGAACTCGTTCGGTGACCACGGCCGCGACCGGCAACACGGGCTTGGCCGGAACGCCATCGGCGCCTGCTCCGAGATTCAGCGGCACTGTCTCTGGCGGCGGAGCGGGCGTCTTCGCTGCGATTACCGGCGCTATTGGCATCACCGGAGGCGGAATGTATTTCGCGCGCGTCGTGAGGTCGGGTTCGAGTACGTTCGCTGGCACAGGGCGCGACTGGGGCGCAGTTCCTAATCGCTCCGTCGAAGGAACAGGCGGCGCGGAGGGTTTCACCACGCGAGCTAACTCCTTGCCCGTGAGGTCGTCCGCGAACGCGAACGATGGCCGGGGAGCCGGCGCGACCGGGATCGGTTCCGGTGCAAGCGGCTGAACGGGCGTGATCGCGACCGGCTGAATCGCGACCGGTTCGGCCGGCGCATCAGCCGCCTGTTGCTGCGCGCAGCCAGCGAGAATCAGAGTCAGGAGGAACATCGAACGACGCATGGTAGGTCTCACGGTTTGATCACCAACCAGGGGTTGAAACCCCTGGCTATTTTCGGTGACCCCTTCGGGG
>JAKEEV010000490.1 GCA_022616395.1 Planctomycetia bacterium
GTCGCGGGTTTCCTTCTCGCGGCGGATAAGAACGTCGTTCTCGTCGCGCGCAAAGAGAGATTCCTCCTCGCGGCCGTAGGTGTCGAGTGTATCGAGGTCAATTTCGGGATCGGCAAAATCCGGCATGATGAACTCACAGAAGCGAAACAGGTGCATAAAAACGAGCCGCGACCGCAAGGGAGCGGGAAAGGCTAACCGCTCCCTTGCGGTCGCGGCTCGTTGAAAACTTACAACCGTCGGGCTGACGCCTAGCTCACTCCTTCTTCTTGGGAGGCGTGATCGCGGGGGTCAGTTCGAGGCGCTCCACATCGGCCAGGAAGTAAGCCAGTACGCTCGCCAGTGGGAGCGGGGCCACGTAGCCCAGACCGCAGATCGAGGTTAACTGAAGGGTGCGAGTGATTTCCTTGATGTCGCCCTTGAGTCCTTCAGCCTCTTTCCCCGTTGGGGGAGTTCCCGCGTTTCGGCGCGCAAGCAGATCGGTTCCGATTTGCACGAGCTTCTGCGATCCGATCCGACATGGCACGCACTTGCCGCACGATTCGTTCCGGTAGAACTCGGTGAGGTTCACCGCCTGGTCGAGTACGTCTGTTCCTCCAGCATACACGACGATAGCAGCTCCGAGCATGGCCTCGGCGGGCAATCGCAGCGCGGAGTTGAGGTGACGAAAGAAGTTCAGATCGAGCGGCAGGTCGAGGATGTTCAGCGACGAACTACCGACCGGCATCTTGGTGCGGAAAAACCACTCCACGAACTCCGCGTCGGACGGGGACCGTTCGCGGATTTTGGCCACCGCGTCCGCGCGCTTCTTTTCGTCGAACTTCGGGTCCACGGGGATTTTCGCAGGGAGCAAGCCACCCGAAGGACCAGAAGTCGCGACTGCTTTCAAGCCAGTTTTGCTCAGTCCGCGGCAGTATTTGGAACCTTCGATCAATTCGCGGAACGACAGCCCGACGGGCACCTCGTAAACGCCCGGGAACTTCACGTCTCCGCTGATGGAGAAGAGTCTGCGTCCGCCGAAGCCAAGTTTGGGGTCTTCCTTGACGCGCCAGCCGCCCGCGGCGTAAGCGCTTCCTCCAGAGAGCATGATCGCGGGTGCCCAGGCGAGCGTTTCCACGTTGTTAACGACCGTGGGTCGGTCGCGCAGGCCGTTGGTGTTTAACTCTGGCGGTCGGTTGCGCGGTTGGCCGCGTCGATCTTCCATTGCTTCCAGAAGCGCGGACTGTTCTCCGCAGATGTAGCCGCCGGGGCTTTCAAAGACTTCAACGGGGAAGCTCCGCCCGGTGCCGAACACATCCTCGCCGCAAGCGCCGAGGTGCTCCGCGCGCATGATCTCTTCTCGAACCGCGTGGATCTGTTCGTGGTACTCGTGTCGGATGAAGATGTAGCCGGCGCTGGCTCCGGTCATCAGTCCGGCGAGAATCACGCCCTCTACTACCAGGTGAGGCATTCGCAAAAGCAGTTCGCGATCCTTGAAGGTGCCCGGTTCGCTTTCGTCTCCATTACAGACGATGTATTTCTCCGTGTCCAGTTCGCGCCACACGTCGAGCCACTTCTGATAGGCCGGCGCGCCTGCTCCTCCCATGCCGAGCAAACTCGCTTGCTTCAGTTCCCACAACATCGGGTGGTAGCGCTGGACGTAGTTGTCGAGATCCTTGCCGGTGACTTCGCGTGGGGGCGGCATGAGCGGGCGCGACATGCTGCTTTTGAAATCGACGAAGCGTTTGGCGGCTCGGTAGTCGCGTGGCCACTTCTGCCGGCCGTAGATGTCGAGCGACCAGCCAGCGGCCGAGAGAGTCGGGTGGTCAGCACCGAGTTGGGCCGGTGGCAGAGCGTAGGGCCGGTTGGTGTTGGTGTGCGGAGTGTAGTCCGCGTCGGTGTCGGGTCTGGGTGGGTCGCGCCCTTCCGCCAGAGCGCGGATGATTTGTTCCAGAGTTTGCCGATCGCGCCCGTTATACACCCAGGCGTGAACGCCTTCGGGCATGGGTCGTCGTTCGGCCCACACGGAGACCGGCCGGTCGCACCGACCGAGGCACGATACGCCCTCCACGCACACCCGCTGACCGGTTTGTTCCGTTAACTCCTGAGCGAGAACCGGCAATCCCGTTTTGGTGTCGAGTAGCTCCGCGGCTCCACGAAGATGGCAGGTCATGTCGCGACAGATGCGCACTTCGATTTCGGGCGGGTCGGTGCGTTCGAGCCGGAACGCGGGGAAGAAGCTGCTGACCTCTTCGATGCGGTGCAGAGGAACCCCGATCTCGCGCGCGAGCTTCCGCAACTCCTTATCGGGGAGCAGACCAAAGCGATTCTGAATTTCACGCAGCCGCTGAACGATCATCGAGGAACCTTCCCGTAGGACAGGCTTCCAGCCTGTCTTCTTCAGTAGGACAGGCATCTTGCCTGTCAGTTGAGTGAGACAGGCTGGAAGCCTGTCCTACTTCCCTTTCAAAAACTCGCTCAGAGTCAGTGGACGAGACGGGAGTCGAGGTCGCGCGCCAAGTCCCTGGAATCCGTGGTCTCCGTTATGGTAGCGATGGCAGTCGGTACAGGTATGGCGGACACCTCCCCCGGCGACAACGCTCTGATCGGGAAGTGTGATGCGCGTATTGGGAGGCGAGTGACACGTCTGGCACCACTTCACGCTGACAATCTGGACCGGTTCGGTCTCGTCCGCCTTGCTCTTGGGAATGGGGGCGGCCGCGGTGCCGGGGTGACACGCCAGGCAATCGACCGCCCGGTGCGAGGTGTGGTTGAACTTGGCGTGTTCAAACCAGACCGTGCGATCGGGAACCGGCTCGATGCGGAAGATGCTCTCCTTGACCGTGGTCTTGTGGCACTTCACGCAGCCGACCTCGTCCTTGTCTTTATCCAGACCGTGACCGGTGAGCAGGGTCTGGACATCCATCTTCGCGAGCCGGTCCACTTCCGTGTCGATTATCCCGCCGGGTTCGATGGGCGCTTTCAGGACAGCGGGATTCTTCACGAGCAGTCCCGCAAAGTAACCCGCCTTCAGGTCGTTCATCAGGTCGGGTTGTTGCAACCGGTGTGTGACCCGGAATTCTGGAACGAGGAACTGGCTCTTGTCCTTCGTTGTGACTTTTGCTGGCGCTGTGAGTGGGTGGCACGCCTGACAGTGCGCGTTGTAGTTGATGCCGAGGAAGTATGCTCCTTCAGCGCGCGGGGGAAGAAGAGCGCGAGTTGGTTGACCGGTTGCGTCGAGACTCTCCTTCCACTTCGTCGATTCGTCCGTGCCGATGTTCGCATCAAGCTGGTGGCAGGAAGCGCACTCCAGTTGAACGCGTGAGGCATCGGTTTGCCCCGGCTTGAGGTAGCGGTCGGCCATTGCATCGCCCGAGACTCTGCGGATGTCGCCGATGGTCCACGGTCCCCGTTGATTTGGCTCGTAGAGTTGGCCGGCAGTCATGTGAACGGCGTGGCTGAATGTGAGCGTTCGTTCGGGCGGCTTGGTGAGAGCGCGGAACTCCGGGTGATCGGTGACGAAGTTCGTCACCTTCTGGGCGTAGTAGGGTGAGCCTGTCGCGTGCCAGGAGGCGAGGTTCGCGTGACACTTGGTGCAATGACTATCGGAGATGCGGACCAGCGAGTTCATGCGACCGTTGTGATCGTGATGACAGTTTGAGCAGGTGGCGTGGAATTGCTTTCCCTCGTCGGTCATGCTGGTGTGGTGAATGGGGCCTCCGTGACAGCGTTCGCAGGTGAATGTGTGCCAGCGCTGGCGTGCATCGAACATCGACCCCGCGCTGAAGTGATCCGGTGTCTGCGAGACATGGCAGGCCGCGCAGTTCTCGTCGAAGGCCGCGTGAGCTTCGGCGAGCGGGCCGTGCGTGTGCGCGTAAGCCGCGCGCTCGGGCTTGTTGATGTCCACCGCCGCCCAAACTCCCACGACCAAAAGCCCAACACCCATCAGCGCGTACTTTCCCCTGCGAATCGCGTCGGACTGTTGGAAATACCCGCGAGATCCCGTGTAGCGGTCTGACAGGTCGCGAGCAGGCGAACGTGGCATCTCTTACCAGAGGTCAGAGGACAGAAATCAGAGGACAGAAATCAGAAGTCAGAGGTCAGTCGTCAGAAGTCAGCAAGACAGAAAACCAGAAGAAAGCGAAACACGAAACACGAAACACGAAACACCAATCGTTACCAGTATTTCAGGGCACGAACCGCGTGCAAGATCATGAGTCCGGTCATTGCCACCGACAGCGGGAGGTGAAGGAGCAACCAGTTATGCAGCCAGAAGTTGATCCGGGCTTGCGAGTCCCATCGTCTGCGAAGGCTGACCAGTTCCTCCAACCGGTCGAGGGCCGGGCGAGCCGCGGGCGGGACTGATTCGCGTAATCGGGCGAAGCGTTGTTCGGCTTCCGCCTGAGCCGCAAGCGCGGAGTTTGATCGGTTCCCCAGACGCAAGTAAGGTAGCACGGCTTCGTCCCGAAAGCCGACCAACTCCGCCGCGAGCGCTCCGGTAATCATCGGTTCTGCTGTTTCCGCTTCTGGCGGCACGGTGACAAGCGAATCGATGAGCCGGGCGGCTTCGATGGCGTGGTAATCGCCGAGCCGATTGATTTGCACCGCGACCGTTTCTCCGGGAATCTCCGCGAGCATCTTTTGAGGCAGCCACTGTTGCATGACCAGTCCCCAGATTCCGCTGGCGGTGACAGCCAAAAACAGCACGAGAGTTGTCGTGGTGAGTGGGCCACCGAAGCCGAATCCCGCGTGGATGAGGATGATGGGCAGGCAGATGAGGCCCATCCAGATGTGCCACTTCATCCAGGCTCGTGTGCGTCCGAGTCGTTTTCCGCGAAACCATTTTCGCGGGAGAATGGCCATTTCGAAGAAGACGATAGCTCCTCCGATGAGTCCACACGAGACGCCGAGCGCGCTACTGGGTTGTGGAGGCCACACCCAGAAGCCAACGGCGGCACCCGCGGCGGCGATGGCAATCACCGCGGCTGTCACTCCGAGCGTGGCGAACAGGATGGAGGTGATCCGCCACTGAATGGACTTCGTCTTGCCGAGCAGCACTCGCGGCTCCAAGGATTATCGTTTGAATCGGAGGAAAGAGTCCGGTTCAGGATAGTAACCCACACACACGAGCCGGTCAACGACTCAGAATTGGGAACTCGAACTGATGACATCGCGACGTCACCGTTTGCCTTCCGACAGGGTACGCGGTGGGATATAGTGGCGGGAGTCCCACGGAGAACAATTATGTCAACAGAACCGACAACAAACGAACCCGCCGAACCCGCGAAGATAGCGCCGATTCTTCCAATCCCCAACGCCGAAGCGAAACTCCGCACCATCGCGGAGGCACAGGGTGTGGTTCTGGACGGGAAGGCGTATGAGCGGCTGCTTGGTGCCGGGAAGGGTTTGTGGGACAGCGAGGAGGACTTCGAGCGGTTCATGCAGATCCTTCGTGAGCAGCGTGCCAAGGGGTAGGTGAACTGTGGCAACGCGCTTACTGGACACGAATATCGTGTCCTACATCATGAACAATCACACGCTCGCGCAGACGTATCAGCCTCACCTCGCAGGCTACGACCTTGCCATTTCATTCCAGACACTCGCTGAGTTGTTGGAAGGAGGTGCGCTGGCTGGTTGGGGACCAGTTCGGTGGGCAAATCTCCAGTCGATGTTGCTTCGACTCACCGTATTGGACAGTTCCTACGATGTGGCCGCACGCTGGGCCGAAATACGAGCGATTCGTCAGTCGCAACCTATCCCTGTTGCTGATTGTTGGATCACCGCGACCGCACTGGCTTACGGTCTGGAACTGGTCTCGCACAATCCCACTGACTTCCAGGGCATTCCGGGGCTGGTGGTCATCACCGAAGACCCGTGATGCCGAGCGTGGCGAACAGGATGGAGGTGACGCGCCAGCGCACCGGTCAACGATCCGCCCCGCTCATTTCTGGTGTTGTAACTCGGTCAAGGCAGGTTCGTAACTTGGCCGTCGTCGGACAGGAGAGAGTAGCCGAACTGTGTGGGTGTGACAGAATACGAGATCATGCGCACGCTGCCATCAGCTATCAAGAAGAGCGCGCCTGCGGAGAATGGTGCGCCCCAGTAATCGCCCGGAGCCACAGTCCCAGGTGGGTCGACCTGATAGCGCGCAGCGAGAATCGTGATGGGGTTTGTGTTGGGATTTACGTCGATCCCGGAACGGCTGCACCCACCGTTGCCAACGAGAATTGACTCGTCCCAGTCATCGCCTCGGTTGTAACCGTACATGCCTTTGGCGACGCTTTTGTGTCCGACCAGAATCGTGTTCGATGAGCCATCAGAGATTGCCTGGATCGTCCGCCTGTTGTTGGGGAGAGTATTAAAGTTCCCTCCCCTTGCACCGCTGTTCACCCACGGGTTGAGCGCGTAGTCGGTCATCGGCCCGAGATACCCACCTGCGTTCGCGACGCTCGGTCGGCCTCGGCCAGGGCAGGCAAAGGTCTTGATGGGAGTGAGCGTCCCATTTGCGACACTCGGAACGGGGCCAGCCGCATTTGCACTTGCGGACTGCTTCTCGTAGTAACTCCCTTGTTCGAGATAGGGCAGAATCTGAAACGCCCAACTCCCCGGCGCGAAGGTGATGTCTCTGGAGTTGGCGTACCGAGCAGTCTGATTTCCAGCAAATGGAAGGTAGCCAACCTGATCATTGTGGCTGTGGAATGCCAAGCCAATTTGCTTGAGGTTGTTTGTGCTACTGATGCGCGCGGCAGCCTCGCGCACCTTCTGGACTGCGGGCAGGAGCAGGCCGATGAGGATGGCAATAATCGCGATTACGACAAGCAACTCAATCAGCGTGAAAGCACGCGGTCGTTGAGCGGGACACATCCTGGGCATGATGCACCTTGAGTGAATGTTAATGGCACTGAAGTTGTGACTTTCCGTGGTTGGCTCGCCCCAGATGGAGCGAGCCGAATCGACATCAGGTCATTTCTGGGTCGGCTGGATGACGATGTCGTCCCAGATAATCTTGCATTTCGGCAAAGCCTTCTTGAGTTCCTCCACCCCTGCCGCGGTGAAGTTACTCTTCGGGAGGTCCAGGGACGCGAGGTTCGGGAAGCACTTGATCCAGTTCACCGCCTGGTCGGACAAGTTCGTTTCACTCAGATCGAGGTGTTTCAGGTTCTCGCAATGACCGTACCCGAAGTTATCAGGAATCACACGTGGGCCTCGACCAAGCTTTGCCCACGTCAGCCGGAAGGGTTCGGTTGGCAAGTCCGCGAGTATCAGAGTTTCCCGCTCCTGGTCATTCACTCGAATCCTCCCGCCGACGGACAGCACTAATTCCGCGTGACAGCGATCATCCCACCACTTCTCCACCTTTGGCGCGCCGGGGTAGCCAATCCGGCAGTAGGGCCGCTTCTTGGCGAACGCTCTCACAGCGGCGAGCGTGACCTGCGTGTCAAGCAGATCCAGAACTCTCAGTTGCGAGTGTCCTTCCAGCAGAACCAACCCCTTATCGGTGACTTCAGTCCCATCGAGCAAGAGCGAACGCAGTGAGGTGTGATCCTTAAGCGATGTTAACCCTGTGTCGGTCACCTTTCCCCTCACCCGTGTGAGATTGAGCTCCACCAACTTTTTCCAGTGCCGAATCGTGTCCTTCAAACCGTTGTCTGTGACATTCGTGTAACTCACGCCAGCTACTTCCAGTTCCGTGCAGTCTTTCAGGTGAGCCAAGCCTTCGTCTCCAATCTGTGTGATGTTCAGATCGATACGACGCAGACGAGTGCAGCCCTTGAAATGTGCTAGCCCCGCGTTGGTGATCTTGTTGCACCGAGTCAAGCCCAGATACTCCAACTTCGTGCAATTCTTGAAGTGTGCCAGGCCCGCGTCGGTCACCTGCGAGGATGCACCACCAAGGTTCAACCACTCGATATCTTTGCAGTTCTGGAAGATGGCCAGCCCGGCATCGGTGACGCGCTCGTTATCGCCCAACCACACATACGTCAGGCGGAACGACCCTTGCGGCAGGTCCGCGAGTTTCCGCAGATCGACGCTCTTGCCGTCGACGCGAACCCAACCACCGACTGACAGCACCCACTCAGCGGCCTTGCGGTCGGGAGTGTCGCTGTTGCCGTCCCAATCGATCTTGCAGTTCGGCAGCGCCTTCTGGAGTTCATCACAGCCTTTCGCGGTGACGCTCGTTTTCGTCACGTTCAAGTTCGCGAGGTTCTTGCACGCCTGGAGGTTGGTCAGAGTCACATCTGTCACCTTCGGGTTCTCGCGAAGGTTGAGATCCGCGAGACCTTTTCGGTCTTTCAGATGGGCCAGACCTGCGTCAGTGACGCCCGTTTCCGATAGATCGAGGCCATCGAGGATCGGGCA
>JAKEEV010000491.1 GCA_022616395.1 Planctomycetia bacterium
CCCAACAGCGGGTGCTTCGACTGAACGGACGGGTTGTAGATGCTTACGCGAGTGCCTTCGATGTCCTTGCCCACGATCGGAAGCAACGCGCTCTTCTGACGGGCAAGCGTAACGGGGTGGTCGATCACATACTGGAAGAAATCGCCGAGCGAACCCGCTGTCGCTGCGTTCCCCACACTGCGCGTGTGCATCTTGCCGGCCAGTTCGCGGCCAACATCGCCCGCGTACTTCTTCCGCTCAGCGTCGTTGTTCTTGTCGGCCGTCGGGGCAAAGTAGAGATCAGTAGGAGGACCACCGGGGCCAAAGCCGCCACCAGCACCACCGAACGCCGGACCAGAACCCGGAGGAAGCGCACCCTTCGGCATGCGGTCGAAGTCTCCCGGTTTCGGGTTCATAGCCAGCTTCTCGTCGCCCTTGAATGCGCCGGAATACGTCACGGGTCGGAGGGAGGCGAAGAGTTCGGGTTCGACAACGGGCCGATTGATGTAGAGTGGGTTGTAGAGATCCATTCGGAAGGAGATGGGCCGACCACTGATCAGAGCCATCTTGACACCAGACCAGTCTTCGTCTGTTGGGTTCTCCACCATCGCCCAACCTTGCAAGTAGGGCTTCTCGTTCTCCTTCATCACCAACCTGTAACTGGTCTTCCAGATCGGTGCTTCGATCACGTAACCCACTTGCACTGTGCGCTTCCCCTCGCCCGCGAAGTGAAGCGAAACCGATTTCTTTTGGCTGTCGTGACTCAGAGCCAGCACATCCAGAGCGCGGCGAAACTCGCTTTCGATCACAGGGTTGTTGAAGCGCAGTGATTGGATGTCAGTCAACTTGATGGAGCGCATCCCCTCCGCGCACCACATATTGAGCACTTCCACATCGATCACCGCGTTGCCCGCGGGTGCCTTCTGGACTTGAATGCCGATGATGGTTCCTGTGAGCTTGCCCGGTTGGTTGGCCGCGGTGGGAGAGACTGCGACTTCGATTCGCTCTCCACGCATCTGATTGACGATGTTGGCGAATGTCGGGTTGTTGTTGAGATTGATCGCAAACGAACTCAGCGTCCGCGCGATCGGTTCGCGAGAGTCGTAAGAGACCGCGCTGATACGACCTGTTTTGGAAAAGTCTTCGAGGACCATGCTCTTGAGCAAATCGTTGATGTCTTGCTCGGGGAACGTGAGATCGACTCGCGCATCTCCTTCGACTTCTCCCGAACGGGAGAAGTAACCGACTCCACTGTTGAAGAGCACCACTCGCGTAATCGGAAGAGTGGTCGCGGGCTTGAGGTCTTGCTTGACTTCGTTGGCATTGAGCAGGAACTGATCGGCTCCGATTCCCAAACACACCGCTCCTGCCACTGGAATACTCCACAGCCACTTCGCACTTAGCATGGCGAGACTCCAAGACGAGTAAAACGCTCGGTCGGCCCCGGAGTGGGGTCAGCGTGAGGACACTATACCGACGAGCGAACCAAGAGCGCCGCTTGACGGGGCAGAAATGTTACACTGGCGTGACACATCGCCAGCGGAGCAACGCGAATTGCAGCAACATATTACGACGCGATGAGAGCCGGTCGGCGGGCAACGGAATTCCACACGCCATCGAGTCGTTCGGCGAGCAAATCCCAGGAATAGCGAGCCAGAACGTGTCGGCGACCGCTTTCGGCGGTGTCCTGAAGTTCATCCGGTCGGCGGATGGCCGCGATCATCGCGCCAACCAGTTCTTTGGGCGTTTCGGACACCACCAGGTCGCGCCCCGCAACCAGTTCCAGCCCTTCGGCACCGACGCGGGTACTCACAACAGGCGTGCTGGTCGCCAGCGCTTCGAGAATCTTGAGTCTCGATCCTCCTCCGATGCGCAGAGGAACGACGAGGAACCCACAGCGAGCAAGAACCGGCCTCACGTCGGGCAGATCGGCATGAAGTTCCGCTCCTGGTGTTGCTTTTACCATTGAACGCAACCACTCCGGCGGACGCCGGCCCGCAAAGATCGCGGTGGCGTGCGGGATTGCACTTCGCACTTGCGGAAGCAGTTCATTGAGCAGGAGCGTTGCCGCGTCCTGGTTGGGGCGCCAGTCGAGGCTGCCCAGAAAGAGCATCTGAGTCGCAGTGCGCTCCACATCGCGTTGTGGGCGGAAGTAGCTCACGTCCACGCCGTTCTCGACCACCTGCACGTTGGTCACGCCGAAGTCGGTTCGCATGAGTTCGGCATCCTCGCGGCTGACCGCGATGGAGGCGCTTGCGGAAGTGTAAGCCCAGCGCTCGAAGCGCGCGAACTTCTTCCACTGCTGGCGAATGTACCAGCGCTTCATGGGGTTATCGGCGGCCTCGGTGTAGCGCTGCCAGATAAGCGATTCGACGTTGTGAGCCATCACGGTCCAGCGCGCTTCCGCCAAGCGCGAACCAAGCCCATCACGAAGCACCTGCGCATACGGAGTCCATTCGCAGTGCCACACATCGACCGGATTCTCTGCCGCGAAGTTTCTCACGGCTTCCGCAAGCGCGGGGCTGGAATGAGTGGCGACGGAGTAGGGAAGGGGGGAGAGCAAATTCCCCGCGAGTCGCGCGTAGAAGCCCGGTCCGGACTTGGGAGGCACAGCGCGATCGACGACGACCGTTTCGATACCGATTTCGCGAAACGCTTCGTCGGCGTTAATGGCTTCAGCACGATCCGGGTTCTTGTGGCAGAGCACCGTTACGCGATGCCGATCCGCCAGGCGCGCAAGCAGGTTGAATGTGCGGATGCGCTTCCCGGATGTGAGCGGAAACGGCAACTCTTCATCGAGAACCGCGACGTTGAGCGTGCGCATGAGGGAATCCCTTCCCGGCGAGTTCGGGTAACAGATTGTGGCCTGGAGGGAAGAGCAAACGCAAGTGGAGTTTCTTGGTAGGTGCCGCCTGCCGGGCGGCACTGTTTTCATAGTAGTCATCACGCGGAGCGTGATGCCGACGCGATAGCGGCGGAGTTTCTCTTCGCTCGCTGTGCTCGCGACATCACGCGGAG
>JAKEEV010000492.1 GCA_022616395.1 Planctomycetia bacterium
ATCAAAGTCGCGGTTCGATTGCTCGACACAACCACGGGCAAGGAGTTGCGTCGCATCGAAGGCTTCCCGGATAACTTGCCGGTGATCTCGCTCGCGTTTCATCCCGATGGCAAGCAGCTTGTGTGCGGCGCGGGCTTCTTCCCCGGCGATGGACCCGCGACAAACGCTCCTCAGCCCGCGAAGGACGCTCCGGCGCTACGAGTGATTCCGCTTAATGCGCCCGCGAAGGATGCGCCGGCGAATCCCTGGCGAGAGAGCAAGGTGCTTGAACTGGACGGCTGGCTGAGTGGCTCGGTCGTGTATTCCCCCGACGGCAAAACGCTCTTTGTGGGAGGCACTGAGGGTTACGTTGTCGCTTACGACACGGCGACGATGAAGCAACTCTGGGAATACAAGGAAGGTGGGCACCTCTCCGCTCTGAGTGTTGCTTTGGATGGCAAGACGCTTGCTGTCACCACGAAGGACGGCTTGCAGTTCCTCGACGCGGCAACCGGAAAGGCCAGCGAGAAACTGGAGGAGAAGGACAGCGCTCCGATCGCGGTGGCCTTCTTCCCGGATTTACTTGGAACGAACGTGGTCACCCGTCGGGTGATCTTCGGGGATGCCCGCGGATACACGGTGAAGATACGGCGAGAGGAGACGGAAGAGAAACCGACAGTATCCACAATCACGTCGAGCACCGTTCCCGCTGGCAAGAAGCCCGCGGATCAGTACGCGGTTCCGCTGGCAGTAGACCCGGACGGCAATCGTGTTGTCGTGACCGGACCGATCGACAAGGACACGAGCAAGAACGTGTTGTGGGCGTGGGCGGCTGGTTCCAAAGTCGAGAACAAGTTGCTCGAAGGTCACAAGGAAGCGGTCACTTCGGCCGCGTGGTCGCGCGATGGCAGGTTGATCCTCACGGGCGATGCGGAGGGCTTTGTCATCACCTGGGATGCGACGACATTCAAGGAGAAGTCGCGGATGTCGTTCGGTGGGCGCATCGTGGCAGTGGCAATCTCGCCCGACGGCCATCACAGCGCGGCGGCGGTGGTGCGCTTGATCCCCGGAATTGGTCAGGGCGCCTATGCGGAGGAACTCTTCGTCTGGGGAACCACAACTCCGCCGAAGAAACCAGAGCCAATCTCCAAGCACCAAGCAGGAGCCCCATTCACGGGAGTGGCATCGCTGGCATTTGCTCCGGACAGTAAGTCGCTCGTGTCGAGCTTCTGCAACTTCACGCACCTCGCGCGACTCGGCGAACTCCGAGGCAAGGTGCGTGTGTTCGCGCTTGAAGCTCCGAAGCCACCGCCGCAACCAGAACCGGCCGGGAAGTTCATCACCGATGTGAGCTTCAGCCCCGATGGCAAGAAGTATCTCGCGGTGACCGGCGAGAAAGTCACCGTGTTCAATTCGACCACCGGGAAGAAACTCTACTCGGTCGCGGGCGAAGCAGCGCGGTTCACAGCCGATGGCAAGTTGCTCGTGGTGATGGGAGAGAAGGAGATTACC
>JAKEEV010000493.1 GCA_022616395.1 Planctomycetia bacterium
GTCAGTCAGCTTTTCGACGGGATCGTATAACATCACTGTGTCATGCCAGCCCTGGAAATAGATGCGTGGCAATGTGGGGTGAAATCGGAACTCGGAGTTGGTGTAAAACGAGTTTTTCGTCACACCACCCAGCAGTTGCCGCGTGGCAACATCCCAGATGCCCACCCACTGACGCTGGTGGCTAACTCCCAACTGTGACCCGCTCGCCGAGAACGCCAGCGAATCCACTTCCTTATCCGAGTGTTCAATCACGAACATGAGTAATCCTCATACATCCACATCCCACACAACAACCTTTCCGCGATGACTCCCCGCGGCCGCGAGCATTCCATCAGAACTGAAGCACACGCTCCGCATCTTCCCGACGGTCCACGAATAAGTCTTCGTCAGTTGCCACGTCGCGGTGTCGTAGAGCTGTACTGTTTCGTCGTTGCACGTTGCCGCGAGAAACTTCCCACCGGGGTGGAACGCGATTGCGGTGAAGTCCTTCTTGCTTGCGTTTTGAATGACTCGCGGAGGTTGAGTCAGGTTCGCCATTGACCAAACTGCGATCTCGATCCTGAAGTGAGCGGCGAGCCATTCTCCCGTGGGGCTGCACATCAAGTGAGCAAGCGGAGGAGTGTCGTGATAGCGCTTTGGCGGATGCTTGAATGCGTAAATCGCCAGCCGGTGCTCGTCGGAGGGGTCTCTAACGAGTTTCCCGTCAGCCGTGGACTTCACCACGAAATCCTCCCGGCGCTCGATTGAGACGAATCGCCTTCCGTCTGGAGTGAGAGCAAGGGAGTAAGGTCCGTCGAACCAGTGTGGTTCGTCACTCCAACTCGGTTGCAGTTCACGGTTGTCGCCGATTATCCACGTCTGGTAACTGTCTGTGCCCTGTGGCTGATCGGTGAAGCCGGGCATGAAGCGGTGATTGATGCCGATCACTCGGCGGTCGCGCGGGATGACCGCGAGTTCGACGAGGTGCCCGGTGGAAGAGTAGCTGATTGCCTCGCCGATGGGGTTGAGCGGTTGCACGCGTAAGCCAGCGCGACCGCAAGACGCGAGGAGCGTGTTGTTATCCCAGAACGCCACCGAGCAGATGCGAGCGAGGGAGTAATCGGTCTCGAAGAACCGCTGCGGTTCGTTCGGCGAATCGAGTTTCCAGAGTGAGACCCACGAACCGTTCCCCGCGGCGGCGAGTTGCGTGCCGTCTGACGAGAACGCAAGGCAATCGATTCGCTGCTTCCGCTCTGGTTCGGTCAGCACAATCACGGTTCACCTCAGAAGTCCACATCCCAAACGACGACTTTGCCGGAACTGCCGCCCGCGGCCGCGAGTCTGCCATCAGGGCTGAAGCAGACGCTCCTCATCCTGCCGATGTCCCAGGTGAAGGTACGGATGACTTCCCAGTTCGTCGTGTCGAAGAGCTTCACGGTCCTGTCGTTGCTTGTCGCGGCAAGGCACTTACCCGACGGGTGAAATGCGATCCCGGTGAACTCCTGCCGGTTGACGTCGTTCTGGAGAGTTGTCAGCGGTTCGCGGAACTGCCCGCGGAGCGGATAGATGCGGATACAGCGCCCCGTCAGATACGCCATGAATGATTCGTCGGGCGACACGATCGTTTCTTTCGAGTATCCGGGCAGCACGTTCGATCGGTACACCTCCTGACCGGAATCGAAGGCGTGGATAGCGAAGAGAGAGTGCCTGCGCTGGAGGAAGTCGCGGCTGATCATGCCAAGGACGGACTCACCCGACGGAAGAAACTGTATCTGGGCGCCCCAGTACACGTCCCGCCGTTCCCACACCAATGGGTGCCTCGCCTTCGTCGTTCGACAGGAGAGGTTGCGCCCGTCCGCGAGTAGCATGTACCGCCCGTCGGGGGAAATCGCGAACTCGTCGATCCGGCGGCTTCTGTGCAGTTGGTCGCACCGACCCGTTTCGAGATCGATATGGAAGAGACGGTGGTACCCCAGGACGTAGATCTGTTTCGATTGCGGGAGAAACGCGAACTGGTCTGTCCCGGTCACCTTGTCGAAAAGGCGCGGCCGGGCACAGGGCCCGAGCTGCTCCCATACCTGAAACCCGTCGCTCCACACAGACGCGGCCAGCGCGTTCGCGTCATCCGAGAACCGAATCCGGTTGATGATGCCCTTCACTTTTCCGCTCAGCACAATCACACGTCACCTCACCGAAAGGTGTGCTCCGCGGCGGGGAAGCTTCCATCCCGTACTTCGCGGCAGTAGGATTCGACGGCGGTTTTCACCGCGGTGCCCAAATCCGCGTAGCGCTTCGCGAACTTTGGCTTGAAGTCCGGGAATAGCCCCAA
>JAKEEV010000494.1 GCA_022616395.1 Planctomycetia bacterium
CCCGGCCGAGTGAACTTTCACCCGCTCCCTTGCGGTCGCGGCTCGTTGGTTGGCTGAGATTTCAAGCTCCCGAATGAGCCGCGACCGCAAGGGAGCGGGTGCTTCTGTACGAGCGGTTTGGTTGTCAAAGATCGCTCCCAACCCACTCCCCACACTACACCTAAAGTGAACATCTGTCTATGCCAGTTGCCATCCTCTTTGGTAGTGTCTGAGTTTGGCTTTTTGTAGCTGGCCTCTGTGAGGCCGGTCCGGGGTCGCAGACCCCGGCTACAGCAAACTCAGACACTAGCCCGCCTCGGCAAGGCGGGCCTACTCAATCCGCACTTCTCTTGCGTGCAATGCCTGATTCGGGTAATCCCCGCTCACGCATCGTTAGAGGAGAGCGCGCATGCCGCTTCTGGAAGTGGAGGGGCTGGTCAAGTACTACGGTCGGCGACCGGTAGTCAATGGCGTGTCGTTCACGGTGGAACCGGGCGAGGTGGTCGGCTTGCTCGGTCCAAACGGAGCCGGGAAGACGACGAGTTTCCGCATGGCGACCGGTCAGATCGCGCCCAACGACGGCAAGGTGATCTTCGACGGCGAGGACGTGACGAGTCTTCCCATGTACCAGCGCGCCCGGCGCGGAATGGGCTATCTGTCTCAGGAACCGAGCGTGTTCCGCAAGCTGTCGGTCGAACGGAACCTGATCGCCATCCTGGAAGCGCTTCCGAGAAGCCGCACACTTGGCCGCAAGTTAACCCGCGCTGAGCAGTGGCAACGAACCAACGAGGCGCTTGCTCGCTTCAAGCTCGAAGGTGTGAGAAAGAACATCGCGGCCCGCTGCTCCGGAGGCGAGAAACGCCGACTGGAAATCGCCCGCTGTCTGGTGTGCGAACCGCTCTTGATCCTGCTTGACGAACCGTTCGCCGCGGTGGACCCGATCACCACTGAAGACATTCGCCGGAACATTCGCGAGCTGGCGAATTCGGGAATCGGCATCCTGGTGACCGACCACAACGTCCGCGAAGTGTTCCGCACCGCTGACCGGGTGTACTTGATTACCAATGGGAAGGTAGTGACTCGCGGAACGCCTCTTGAGTTGGTGAACGATCAAGTCGCGATTGACGCGTACCTGGGACGCAGTTTCGAGGAAGACGGTTTTACCCGACACTTCGATGCTCGCGCGGCTGGTCGCTCGACAGTGACTCCCGGCGGATCAACTCCACCGCCGACTTCCCGCACACCCAGCGCGCCAACTGCGCCGAGCGCTCCGAGTGCGCCGAGCGCTCCGAGTGCGCCGAGCGCTCCGAGTGCGCCAAGTGCGCCCGCGAGCTCTCCGCGATTCACCTTCCCCGTTGATCGGCCCGTTGTTAGCTCTCCACCTGTTCCTCTCGCTCCTCC
>JAKEEV010000495.1 GCA_022616395.1 Planctomycetia bacterium
GTTGCGGTGAGGATTTGCACAGCCGGCGCAAAAAGCGTGAAGTCGCCGATGCGAACTTCGCACACATCCAGCACCACGCAGTTGAAGTTGAAGAACACGCGATTGCCAAGGTGAATGTTCGTGCCGTAGTCGCAGTAGAACGGCGGTTGCATCCACACCGTATCGCCGCCGGAGCCGAAGAGTTCCCGCAGGATTCGTCGGCGAAGTGCATCGTCCGCGTCGCGGGTCGCGTTCAAGTCCCAGCACAGGTCACGCGCTCGCGTTCGTGCCGCGACCAATTCCGCATCGAGAGGATCGTAGAACTCACCCGCGAGCATCTTCTCACGTTCGGTGCGCATGGTTGTTCACCTTTGCAATACCCTTCTTTCCCTGGATCGCCGCGACGAGATCCGCATTCGTGCGAATCTCGGCGTCGAAGTCGGTGTAACAGCAACCGACAGTGTGCGGCTCGTGCGAGTCGCTGTTGCCGAGCTGCGCGAAGTATCGGTATTTCGTGAGCAGGTCTGCGGCGCGAGCACGCAGGTCGGCATCCATGTTGTTTGACATCACCTCGATACCGTCGAGTTCAGGCATTTGTTCACGCAGGATCTTCTCGAACGGCTGCCCCCAGCGGTTGGGGTGAGCCGCGACGCACGCGCCGCCCTGCCGGTGAACTTCGCGTGTCAGTTCGCGCCACCCGATGCCGCGGGGCAACGCAAACGGATCGGAGATGCCGTAACAGAGTACATCGCCTCCGTGACCGGTCACTTCAACGCCCGCGAGGATTACTAACCCCGGCGCGAAGGCGCGCAATTCCTCTAACTCAGGCTCGGTCCACAACCAGTCGTGTTCGGTGATGACGATTCCATTCAGTCCGGCTTTCATCGCGGCTTTCACTAACTCGAAGGGATCGCTTTCCGCATCCGAGGAGTGGCGGGCGGTGTGCATGTGCAAATCGAACTTCATCGCGGTTCCTTCGTGGGTGAGATAAGTATTGTACTTCATAGTGCAAACGGCAGGAGGAAGCCCATGTCACGCGAACATGCACTGGCGATCTGGAACGCGGCGGTCGATGCCATGAGGCCCAAGCCGCTTGTCCGTGAGGCGATCAAAGCGGAGGAGTGGATTCGCTCTGCTCCGCGCGTGCTGGTTATCGGAGCGGGAAAAGCCGGGCCGGGCATGGCCGCGGGCGTGGAGAGTGCTCTTGCGGATCGACTTGAGCGCATTGAAGGGCTTGTGAATGTTCCAGAAGGGATGCATACGCCACTCAAGCGCATCGGACTTCATGAGGCGCGACCGCAAGGAGTTAACGAACCCACACTCGCGGGCGTCGCGGGTGCGCAAGAGATGCTGCGATTGCTTCAGAGCGCCGGGCCGGAGGATGTCGCGGTGTGTTTGCTCTCCGGCGGCGGATCAGCGCTTCTTCCCGCACCGGTTGAAGGCATCACTCTTGCCGACAAGCAAGCCGTGACGAAGTTGCTTCACCGCTCTGGAGCGACCATCGACGAGATGAACTGCGTGCGCAAGCACCTGTCGCGCGTCAAAGGCGGTCGGCTCGCGGAAAGTTATCGCGGGAAGCGGCTCGTGTCGCTCATCGTCTCGGATGTTGTCGGCGATCCGCTCGACGTGATCGCTTCCGGCCCGACCGCGCCTGATCCAACCACATTCAGCGACGCGCTCGCGGTTCTTGCGCGCTACGGATTAACTCAATCCGTCCCGACCTCCATCCTTCGGCACCTGGATGCGGGTCGCGATGGCTACTTGCCCGATACACCCAAGCAGATCGCCGCGAATGTCCAGAACCGCGTCATCGGCAGTAACCGTGTCGCGCTCGATGTGGCGAAGCGCACGGCTGCGGAACTTGGCTACGGTGTCCTCGATCTTGGTTCGTTTGTGGAAGGCGAAACGCGGCAGGTCGCGGTTGCCTTCGCTGGTATCGTGCGCAGCGTGAAGCACAATGGCATTCCACTGAAGCCGCCCGTGTGCATCCTCTCAGGCGGAGAAACAACGGTCACGTTGGGAGACACGCCGGGGAAGGGCGGACGCAACCAGGAGTTCGTAGCCGCGATGCTGGCGAAGCTCGGCAAGGAACTGGCGGGCGTGACTGTGCTCAGCGGCGGAACCGACGGCGAAGATGGTCCGACCGATGCAGCCGGAGCGGTCGCGGACGAACAAAC
>JAKEEV010000496.1 GCA_022616395.1 Planctomycetia bacterium
ACCACTTCCGAACTTGTGACTGGCGCCGAAGTCGAGTTGGCAGAGTTGCGCCGGCGAGCCGATGCCGCCGATGGCGTGATCGAGGCAATTCAGGCGGAAATCTCGCTGCTTTCTGACGAAGCCGGTGACTTGCTTCAGCGAATCGCCCGCCAGCGGGAGCAAGTCGAGAACCTGGACGGGCAAATTGAACTGCTTCACCAGGAAAGCGCAATTCTGGAACAGCAGGTGCGCGAAGGCGAGGCCGCGTGGGTCGGCGCGAAGCTGGAAGCGGAGCAGGCGGAGCAAGCCGCGGCCGAACTGGAAGCGCGTGTGGGGGAGTTAAAGCAAGCCATCGCCGCCGACGAACAGGAACGCGACCGCCGACAGCAAGCGCACGTCGCGGCGCAAGTGGCTCTGAGTCGCGCATCGGCTGACCGAGACCGCGCCCGCGACCGAGTCGCCCAACTGGAAACCGATCTTCGCAAGCGGACGGTTGAGGCGATGGCGTTGGGTTCGGACGACCGCACCCTCCGCGCCCGGCTGGTCGAATCCATGCTCGCTGCGCTTCGCGCCAGCGCGCACCAGGCCGATGCGTATCGCGAGAAGGAGAACCGCGAGCGACTCGCCGCGGAGTTGGCGACGAAAACCGCAACGGATCGCTCCGCCCGCGAACACATCCGCGACCGACTGCGCGACCTCCGCACCGGCTGGCAGGAGAAGCAATCCGCGGCGCACGCACGCGAACTCGCGGTCCATGACTTGCAAGCGCGCCGGGAGGCAGTCGCGGCTCGCATTCGGGAAGACTATGCGCTTGATCTCGCTTCGCTCGATCAGGAGACAGGAGACAGGAAACAGGAGACAGAACAGAGAACAGAAGAGTCGGGGACGCCTTCGGGCCTTGTGTCGCTCACTCCACTCACACCGAACCCGTTTGAAGTAGGTCAGGAGATTGACGAACTGAAGCGCAAGCTCGCTCGGCTTGGCAGCGTGAACATGGAAGCGCTCGACGAGTTGGCTCGCGTGGAGGGTGAGTTCAACTCACTGCAAGCGCAACACGACGACCTGAACGCAGCGCGTCACTCGCTCCAACAGGTGATCGACGCGATCAACGCGGATAGCCGCAAGCTGTTCACGGAAACGCTCACCGCCGTGCGCGGATACTTCCAGGAGTTGTTCCGCAAGCTCTTCGGCGGCGGTCAGGCGGACATCGTGCTTGAAGATGAATCAGACGTACTGGAATCCGGTATCGAGATCACCGCTCGACCACCAGGGAAGGAGCTGCGCTCGCTCTCGCTGCTCTCCGGTGGCGAAAAGACGCTGACCGCGGTCGCGCTGTTGCTTGCGATCTTCCGCAACAAGCCGTCGCCGTTTTGCATTCTCGACGAAGTGGATGCTGCACTCGATGAGGCGAATACGAGTCGCCTCGCCGGTGTGCTCCGCGAGTTTTTGGATCGCAGTCAGTTCATCGTGGTGACTCACAAGAAGCGGACAATGGCCGCCGCGGATCGACTCTGGGGCGTAACGATGCAGGAAAGCGGCATCAGCCGGCTCTTGCCGATGCGCTTTGAAGACTGGCCCGACGACGAAGCCGCCCAAGCCGCGTGAGCGACAGCGTCTCGCATCTCTGTGTAGCTGACTCGGTGATCGCGCTGGTAGAATGCGGTTGAAGTGGAGGGCACCATGACCATTTCTTTGACTGATGAACAGCGCCGCGCGCTGGCCGAGGCGGGGGAAACTCCTCCGACCGCGTTCGATACCGAAACCGCGACCGAGTACGTTCTGATCCGGGCGGATGTGTACGCCAAGATGCGAGCCATCGTGGACGCAATGACGAAGCGCGCGGAGTGGGATGATCCAACACTGGACGACTACGAGCGTTATCGGAAATGAACCGCGCGGATGTCGTCCTCGTCGATTGGCCCGTCAGTGACCGAAATCAATTCCCTTTCACAGCGCTGAGTGCAGGCAGGAAACGATTGGACTCTCTAGGCGCATTGTCGCTCGCGCGGGAGAATGTCCGGTCTCCGTTCCTTGTCAAACTCTTGGTGTCGCTGTGGGCCTCAATCTCATCCCGGTTGACCTTCAGGCACGATACACATTCACAGAGCGGGAACACGCCTGTGCT
>JAKEEV010000497.1 GCA_022616395.1 Planctomycetia bacterium
CCCACTTGGATAAGATACTACCCAAACACACCAGATCGCGTCAAACGAAAGTTTTTCGCCACGTTACACACAGTTACTATCCCAGATTCCGGTTGTTCTGGCCAACTATTGCGATTACCAATCAACTGGTTTGGTTTTCGCTTTTCCGAGGATTTCATGCTCGATCCAGCGCGCCAGGAGATCGTCTCCCAGGCTCAAACGGTTGTTATCAAGGTCGGAACCAACGTCCTGGCCGACCCGACCGGGCAACTCGACCGCCACCGGATTCAGTCACTCGCCGACCAACTTCATCGCATCCGGGTTGGTGGGCGTCGCGTGGTTCTCGTCACCTCTGGCGCGATTGGGGCTGGTGTCGGGAAACTCGGTCTCGGCAAGCGACCAACCGATCTCGCTCACTTACAAGCCTGCGCCGCGGTGGGGCAATCCGCGCTGATGCTTCTGTATCAGGAAAGTCTTGCCCCCTATGGAATCCATACCGCGCAAATCCTGCTCACCGCAAGCGACTTTGACAACCGCGCCCGCTACTTGAATGCCCGCCACACGATTCTCACTCTCTTCGAGTACGAAGCGCTGCCGATTATCAACGAGAACGATACTGTTTCGGTCGCGGAGATCAAGTTCGGAGACAACGATCACCTCGCCGCGATGGTGACGAACCTCCTTCGAGCGCCGTTGTTGGTCTTGCTCACCAACGTGGACGGTTTGTATTCCGACGACCCCCGGACCAACCCGGATGCGAAATTGCTTGTAACAGTCCCCAATATCGACCAAACAGTGACCGAACTCGCTGCCACAACCAAGAGCGCGCTAGGCACGGGCGGAATGAAGAGCAAACTGCGGGCGGCACGACTGGCAACAGCAGCCGGGGAAGCTGTGATTATGGCGAACGGGTCTGTCGAGGGTATTCTCGACCGCGTGTTTGCCTCCGAGCCGGTTGGGACGCTGTTTTTGCCTCACGGAGAAGATGTTTCGTCCCGAAAGCGCTGGGTGGGTTTTACCGCTCGTCCGAAGGGAGTGCTGCGCGTTGACGCTGGGGCGCGAAAGGCCGTTCTGGAAGGCAAAAGTCTGCTTCCGATCGGAGTTACGGCAGTTGAAGGAGAGTTCGGAAAGGGCGATGTGGTCTCGATTTGCGATCCGGCTGGAATCGAAGTCGCACGCGGATTAACGAATTATGCCTCATCCGATGCGGGACGACTTTGTGGGCTGAACACGGCACGAATTGCCAAACTTCTGGGAAGCGTGCCGTATTCGGAGTTGGTCCACCGCGACAATCTGGTGCTGATCGGTTAGGATAACGGTCTGGAGTCGTCTTGTTTGTGAAGATGACCGCGAGAGTAGCTTCTAGCGGCTGAGGCGATGCCGAAGGGCGAATCGAATCCCCCGGACCCGCGCGGCGGCTCCGCCCGGCGGGCGGAGTTCGAGTTGCTCTACGACCAACACAGCCGGGAGGTTTGGGCTTTAGCTTACGCTCGCTGGACGGATTCCGACCTGGCGATGGACATCACCCAGGAAGCGTTCCTCCGGCTGTGGAAGCAATGGGAAATCGGCGAGGAGATTCAGAACCCGCGTGCGTGGTTGTTGCGGGTGGCACGCAATCTCGCGGAGGATTACGCCAAAAGCGCGTTCCGTCGGAATGGGACTCAACCTCCGGAACTGCTCAATGGCGTGAGGTCGGCGCAGCCGCTGCCGGTCGAGGAACTGGAGCGGCAAGAGCAGTTTGCCCAGATACGGGCGGTGCTCGATGAACTTTCTCCAGGTGATCGCGAGATACTGACTCTGCGTTACGCACTGGACTATGACGCGAACATGATCGCCGAGCGGCTCAACGTGGCCGTGACTGCAGTTCACATGAGGTTGAGTCGAGCACGGCAACGACTCGCCGAACGACTTTCGTCCCACGGAGACTTCGCCCCAACCGAACCAGCGGGCGAACAACAAACATGAATGCAACTCCCCCAAATACTGAAGCGCTGGACGAGCTGGACCGGCTCTTCTCGGACTTTTTCAAGGCCCAGCTCACCAAGCCCTGGCCGAAGGCTCCGATGCCGGCCGCGACCACCGAACCATCGGAACTGGTGACCGCGCGCACAACGGAAGCCCCACGCAACCAACCCACACCTGTCCGCGCAACCGGGCGCGACAACACAGCCCGAGCGCGATTTACTCTGGCCGCGTCGGTCGCGCTGATGATCGGCACCTGTTGGTATTTCTCCAACGGCTTCGCGCCGGGCGAGCGACCAACCGCGCCAACTCCGAATCCGAACGGCTCGTTTTTGCCTGGCAGCGGCGCGCATGGCGGCGATGCTCTCGACCAGATCAACAAGAACAAGGCAACGGAACCAAAGCCAGAACCGCCGAAGGTGGACATGAGCAAGTTGTAATCGCCCCGCACAGTTCGACATAAACGCAAGCGCCCGGCACTCACTCGTTGTGACCGCCGGGCGCTCGGCGTTTGGGATTTGGTGACCCGCCCCTCACGGTCGCGGGTCACCAAAACCGCAAGTCGCATGGACATTTCTGCACGTTCCGCTTTAAGATGAGTAAAACGAACTTGCTTTTCCCCAGCGGAGACACCGCTGGCAGTTCTCGAACACCGATGGAGCCTCTGTTGACTTCCCCCAATACCGGGGACGATTCGACCGCCCCCGAAGTCCACCACACGCACGTCCAGACCGAGGAGCCGACTCTTCACGAGCCGACTGCCGACTTCCCCGCCGACTTCGCGGAGGAAATCGAACAATCTGAAACTTCGCCTGTACCCGCGGACCCCGCGGACGACCCGGACCACGAGGCGCTTCCACCGCCGGAAACCGATCCGGCGATGACGTTCGCGGATCTCAAACTCATCCGGCCGTTGATTGATGCACTCACATTCGCGGGCTACACGCATCCGACACCGATTCAGGAAGCCGTCATTCCGCCCGCGATGCGCGGAAAAGATGTGATCGGGCAAGCTCAGACGGGCACAGGCAAGACGGCCGCGTTCCTTATTCCGTTTCTCAATCGCTGGCGACCGCACAAACTCAGGGGGCCAATCGGCCTCGTCATGACCCCAACCCGAGAACTCGCGCTTCAGATCGCAACTGAAGCCGACAAGCTCGCGCCGAGTCGCGCGTTCCGCACGGTGCCCGTGTATGGCGGAACCGGAATGCAACGGCAGCTCCGAGACCTGGCAAGCGGCTGCGATCTTGTCGTTGGCACGCCTGGCCGGGTGCTCGATCACCTTCAGCGCGGATCGCTTCGTCTCGATCAAGTTCGCTACGCGGTTCTCGATGAAGCCGACCGAATGCTTGACATTGGCTTCCGCGACGACATCGAGCGCATCCTTCGGCGCTGCCCAAGCGAGCGGCAAACGCTTCTCATGTCGGCCACCGTGCCGGACGCGATCAAGCGACTGGTGAACCGCTACATGAAGGATCCGATTCATCTGCACATGACGCCCGAAAAGCCCACGGTGGAGAAGATTCGGCAGAGTTACTTCACCGTGGATGCGGAGCGAAAAGTTGATCTGTTGAAGAAAGTGATCGAGCGCGAAAAGCCGCGACTGTGCCTCATCTTCGTTGAACGCAAGCGCTGGGCGGACAACCTTTATCGTGACCTCAAGCGCGCGGTGGCGAAAACGGCTGTCATTCACGGTGACCTTCCGCAATCACAGCGCGAAAGGATCATGGCCGCGTTCCGCACCGGAGAAATCAAGTTCCTGATCGCGACCGATGTGATGAGCCGCGGAATTGACGTGACCGAGATTTCGCATGTCATCAACTTCGATCTGCCAATGGACATCGAGAACTACGTCCATCGCATCGGCCGCACGGGGCGGATAGGCAAGGACGGAATCGCGATCTCGTTCGTGACGCCTGAGCAGGGTCCACTGTTGACCAATATCGAGATGATGATTAACCGGCTGATTGACGCCGACCAGATCGAGGGCTTTGAAGCGACCGCTCCGCGATCATCTCGACCAGCAGCCGAAGTGAAAGTGCTTTTCACCGGCATGGACTCGTTGCCGCCGGTGCAGAAACCCGAGGGGCAAGAAGAAGGATGGGGGAGCGACGAAACGCCGGGAACACCAGCGCCCGCACCGAACAAGAAGCCCGTCTTCGGCCGCCGGAACAAGCGCTACAGTCAGCGACTGTGAGCTGGTTTTCAGAGTAGTAGGCACACTCCGTGTGCCATTCTTAAACCAACGGAACACGTAGTGTGCCTACTACTCTGAAAACCGTCGATTGTGTTCCCGCCGGTTCATTTCGGGTAGAATCACCTCTCAAGTTTGCTTGCGCCCCACTAAACCACTCGGGTTTCGCGTAATGACTCGCGTTTTGCTCCTCCTCGTGGGGTTGTTCACCCTCACATCTCCGCTTCGCGCGCAGAACGATGTCGATCCCACCGCCGAGAAGCCGGTCGCGGTGTGGAAGTTCACTCTCGCGGATGAACCGGGCGTGCCCAAAGGCGCCGCGAAGTTCCTCGAAGCCGGTCCGAGACCGCCCACTTACCCTGCGTTCGCCGAGACGAACACCGCGATGACATTCAGCGCTGCGAACTCAAGCATCACCGTGCGCGAAGCGGACATGCCGAAAGCGAATCTGCGCTTCGGGCTGAACGATTCGATCACGCTCGAAGCCTGGGTGAAGGTCGCGGAGTTAAAGGACGGGAGTTATGCGTACATCATCGGCAAGGGTCGCAACCGCAAGCCGGGGTTCCCCGAGAAGAACCAGAACTACGCTCTGCGACTGAAAGGCGTGAAGGGCGAAGCGTGCGTGTCATTCCTCTTCGCGAGCGAACCGGCGAATGGGAAAGTCGCCGAGTGGCACCGCTGGACGACAACGAAGGGCTTTACTTCCGGCGGGTGGCATCATGTCGCGGTCGCGTACACGTTCGGCAAGCCGGAGAGCATTCGCGGATACATCGATGGCGTTGCAATGAAAGGCGTCTGGGATGAAGGAGGAGCTACCACTCGCGCGCCAGTGAGTGATGCCGATGATCTCACGATCGGTACGGGCAATGGCGGCGGAGCAGGGAACTCCTTCCGCGGCTCTCTCGATGAAGTCACGATCTGGCGCACGGCTCTTACTGATGATGTGTTGAAGAATCGCTACCAATTCGTTCCTCGGCCGCCAGTCGTGAAGCGCGCCGACTTGCCGAAGGGCGAAGTGCTCGTGCAGCTTTGCGAGAAGGGCTTACCAACTCGCAACGCGTGGCCCGAAGTGCCTCCACAACCAACCGAGAGCTACCGCGAAGATGCTTTCGGCTTCTTTGAAGTGCCTCACAAGTACGTTGATACCGGCGTTCGAGGAGACCGAGCGAATCCGTATCTCTTCCGAGCCGCGGCTCTGGTCACGCTTCCTCCAGGGAAGCACCGCATCTTGCTTCGCGGGCGCGGATCAACGCGACTGTACTTCGATGAGAAGCTCTTGCTCTCGACTCCGTTCCCACCGACCGACAGCACCGGGCACGGGACGGTTCGCTCGCCTGACAGTTACTTGAACCTCGGCCCGGATTTCCGTTTCGCGCCGCCAGGCAATCGCGAATCATGGACTCACTACGAGACGAAGGGCGGCGAACATCTCGTCGTGCTGGAAACGATTGTCGGGAACTACATCGGCAAGAACAAGCGCCGGCCGGAGCTTGGCGAAACAGTCGTCGCGATCTCCTTCGCTGGAAGCGAGTCGTGGCAACTGCTCGCGTCTGGCAAACGAGTCGTTCCTTACACCGACGCGGGCTGGACCGAGTACGAAGCGGAGCGCGCCGCTCATCTCGACAAGGTAAACGCTGCTGCTCGCGCTGCGAAGCGCAAGGAGCATGATGCTTACTGGAACAAGCGCCGGGAGATTGCGCTCAAGTGGCTTGCTTCAACGCCCGACGAGAAGGTGCCGGAGCTACCAAAGGGTTTCCCGGCACGCAATCCAATCGACAACTTCCTCGCGGTCAAGATCGTGCAGGTGAAGCAGCAGGCCGCGGCGCCGGCGGGCGCGGTCGATTTCTACAAGCAGGTTCAGCCGATCCTCGAAGCGAAGTGTTACGGCTGTCACACCGGTGGGAAAGCCAAAGGCAGCTTGAAGCTCGATGATCGCGCTTCAGTGCTTGTCGGTGGGAAGAACGATGGCCCCGCAATCGTGCCCGGCAAGCCCGGCGAGAGCGCGATTCTCCATCGCGTGAAGCTCGAAGGCGATGGCATGATGCCGCCAAAGGGAGAGAAACTCACCGCCGCGGAGATTCGCATTCTCGAAACCTGGGTGAAAGAAGGTGCGCGCTGGCCCGACTTGAACGCCGATCACACCACGCTCACGCCGCTCACGGACGATCTCGCCTTCCTGCGTCGAGTGACGCTCGACACGGTGGGCGTTGTACCTTCTCCCGATGAGATTCGCGCGTTCCTCGCGGACAAGTCTCCCGACAAGCGCGCGAAAGTCATCGACCGCTTGCTTGCCGATCCGCGCTGGGCCGATCACTGGATGGGTTACTGGCTCGATGTGCTCGCCGAGAACCCGAACATCATTAACCCCACGCTGAACAACACCGGACCGTTCCGCTGGTGGCTTTACGAATCGCTGCGCGACAACAAGCCGATGGATTTGTTCGTCACGGAGTTGCTTCGGATGCGCGGAAGTGTGCGATTCGGCGGACCCGCGGGGTTTGGAATCGCCACACAGAACGATGTGCCGATGGCAATGAAGGGCACGGTGGTCTCGGCGGCGTTTCTGGGCGTGGAAATGAAGTGCGCTCGCTGTCACGATGCCCCAGCACACATCTCCACTCAACGCGAACTCTTTCAGCTTGCCGCTCTGCTCGGCACAAAGCCGCTGAAAGTGCCCGCGACGAGTAGCGTGCCTCTCGACAAGGTTCACGAGGGCGGCCGGAAGCCGCTTATCAGCGTGACACTGAAACCCGGCACGGAGGTTGAAGCGAAGTGGCCCTTCGCAAGTTTCGCGCCGGAGGAGTTCGGCAAACAACTCGCGCAGTATCCAGACGACTCGCGCGATCAACTCGCGGCTCTCATCACCGCGCCGCAGAATGAGCGATTCGCGCAAGTGATGGCCAATCGCGTGTGGAAGCGGCTCATGGGTCGCGGGCTGATGGAGCCAGCCGAAGACTGGGAACGCGGAAAACCGAGTCACCCGGAGTTACTGCGCTGGCTCGGCCGCGAGTTCGTGAAGAGCAGCTACGATGTGAAATACCTGACGCGATTGATTCTGAACTCGCATGCTTATCAGCGCGCTGTTGATCCTGCGCTCAAGGACACTCCGGCGCTGTTCACCGCACCCGCGAAGCGCAGGCTGACCGCCGAGCAGATCGTCGATTCGATGTTCTTCGCGACCGGAAAGCCGTTCCGCCTGGAAGAAGTGAGTCTGGACATCGACAACATCCGCGACATGGGGAACTCGATCACTCTGGGCAAACCTCGGCGGTCGTGGATGCTTACCAGTACCTCGAACGAGCGCGATCGGCCGAGTTTGTCGCTTCCGCGAATTCAGATGGTTGTGGATGTGTTGCAAGCATTCGGCTGGCGCTCGTCTCGGCAAGATCCGATCACCACGCGCGAGTCCGCGATCAACGTACTTCAGCCCGCGATCCTTCAAAATGGCCCTGTGGGGCTTTGGCTGACGCGACTCAGCGACGACCACGGAGTCACGCAACTCGCGCTCGATACGAAATCGGTCGATGAGCTTCTGGATGAACTCTTCCTGAGAGTGTTGACGCGAAAACCCACCGAGAAGGAACGCAAGGCGTACGGCGATTACCTCCGCGCCGGGTTCGACACTCGCGTTCGTATTCCTGCGCCCAAGCCACCGATGAAGCGACAGCCGGAGCCGTATGTGTCATGGTCGAATCATCTGCACCCAGACGCGAACAGAATCAAGATTCGCCAGGAAGAAGCCGCCCGCAAGGGTGACCCACCAACCGAACGACTCGCACCCGCGTGGCGCGAGCGACTCGAAGACGTGCTGTGGGCCGTGCTAAACTCCTCGGAGTTCGTATTTACGCCGTGAGGCATTCATGAACCGTCGCGATTTCCTCGCCACTTCCGCCGCGATTGCTGCATCAGGGGGCTTACGCCCCCCGCTCGCCTGTGCGCGCGATGCCAAGCCCGCGCTTCTCAAGGGCAAGGCGGAGGCGTGCATCTTCGTGTGGCTTGGTGGTGGAATGGGGCAGATCGACACGTTCGACCCGAAGGCGAAGGGCGCGAACAAGGGCACGAAGAAAGC